>JAFUYB010000042.1 GCA_017470735.1 Lachnospiraceae bacterium
GTTAATTAACTCAAACCAACATAATAAGGGAAAACTTTCCGATAGGGAAGAGTGGGATCCAATCCTTCTCTTCCTTTTATATCTGTCAGAATATATGTTCTGTGCTTCTTCTTTCAGGCAACGATAATTTTACACTAACTAGCCGATTCTTCAGAGCAGCCCTGCCTCGCCCTCTTTTTCTTCTTTTGTACGCTCGCGGAGCTCCTTGAAAAACTGAGACAGCAATGCCGAACATTCCTCCTGCATCACGCCGCGCTCAATCTCACATTGGTGGTTGAAGCCCTCCATATCCAAAAGATTGATGACACTGCCCGCACTGCCCGCTTTCGGGTTCATGCAGCCGATGATCACCCGCGGTATCCGCGCCTGGACGATCGCCCCCGCGCACATCGGGCATGGCTCTAATGTCACATAAAGCTCCACATCCTCCAGCCGCCAGTCGCCGGTTCTTTTGCACGCCTCGCGGATCGCAATGATCTCGGCATGGGACAGCACGCTTTTGTCCTTATTCCTCCGGTTATGCCCGCGCCCGATGATCCATCCGTTCTGGACGATCACGCAGCCGATCGGCACATCCCCGCCGGCGTTCGCCTTTTCCGCCTCCTTGTAGGCGGCTTTCATAAACTTAATATCCTGGCTTTTCTCGAAATTTTCCGCAATCGTATCAAATATGGACATGGTTTTCTCCTTTATTTTATAAATCCATAACATAATTCATCAAATCATCGTACTGACTGCCTGACATTTTGCCAGTATATATTCTTTACAATAAATATGTGAGTCATACATAATACTTAACCCCCTTAATTTATAATTTTAAAATCCGCCTTAATAACAACACTCTGATGTGACAGAGCCAGAAATATTATACACCTCCGGGTAATTTTTTGACAAGAAGCCGGGAACGATTATAATAAAGAACATGGATTTTAAATACGAGACTCCCCAACTGATCATGCGGGTATGCAACCGGGGAGATGCCCGCATGGTATACGATTTTTACAGAAGCAATCTCTTAGACTTTGCGCAATACGAGCCGATCGACATGAAAGCGGCTACGACGCTTGTCTACTATGAAAGCCTGCTGGATATCGAAATGGAGCTTTTGATCAAGCGTGAGGTCGTGCGTTTTTTTCTTTTTGAAAAATCGAATCCGTTCCGCATCGTCGGCACGATCGCCTTCCGCGAGCTCAATCTCGCGCCGCATATGATGTCCTGCATGGTCGGATACAAGATCGACAAGCGCTTCCGCCGCAGAGGCTATGCCCGTGAAGCAATTTACACCGGATGTGATGTGATGTTCCATGATGAGAAGCTGCACCGCATCGAAGCGACCGTCCTGCCGGACAATGTGGCTTCTTCGCGGCTGCTTGAAGGACTCGGCTTTGTCCGGGAAGGACTGCTGCGCAAAAAGATCAAGCTGAACGGCTCCTGGCGGGATCATTATCTGTACGCGCTGGTAAATGAGGATGTCTGAAGGATCATCCGCTTTCTTATACGATAAAAAGCCGGTGTACTCCCGAAAAAGTACACCGGTCATCTATCTCTATCCTATCTGCCCAAACAGACAAAGGCTGTCTGTCTCCGTCAAACCCATCCCTATGATGAAGATCAATCCATCACATAAGGCATGATCGCGATATGGCGCGCGCGCTTGATCGCCTTGGTCAGCTCACGCTGATGCTTTGCGCAGTTGCCCGTGATACGGCGGGGCAGGATCTTGCCACGCTCGGACACATATCTCTTGAGCTTGTTGGAATCCTTGTAGCTGATCTCATTGTCCTTGCCACAGAACACGCATACTTTTTTTCTACGGCGCACAAAACGCCTTTTTCCATCCGATCCTCGAAAAGCCATTATCTATCTCCTTTCAAAATAAAAGTCAGTGCTTCCGGTCTCCGGCCTTATGCAAACGGAATTCCGTCATCGTCGATTCCGTCGTCAATATCCATAAAGCCGTCGCCGATATCCGTATTCGGCGTTGGAGCCGGACCGTCTGCCGGTGTGAATCCGCCACCGCCTGCCCCAGCAGCATTCTTGCTCTCGGCAAACTCGACATTGTTGACGATGATCTGCATACCGTAGACCATGCGTCCCTCTTTGTTGGTGTAATTATCATTCTGAATCTCGCCATCGAGTACGATCTTGGTACCCTTGCGCAGATATTTCTCGACGAATTCACCCGTCCTGCCAAATGCCGTGCAATTGAAGAAATCTGCTGTCGGCTGACCGTCACGCTTGAAACGGCGGTCTACCGCGATGGAAAAACGCGCGATCGCATTGTTGTTGGCGCCACCATAACGCGTCTCCGGATCACGGGTCAGACGACCCATCAATATCACTTTATTCATAAAATCAATTCTCCTATTTCTTAATTCTCGTCTTTACGAACGATCAAGAAACGAAGCACATTGTCCATGATACGAAGCTGGGATTCAATCTCGACCGGTGCTTCGGGCTCTGCTTCAAACTGAATGAAGTAATAGAAGCCTTCGCTCATCTTCTGAATCTCATAAGCAAGACGCTGCTTGCCCCACTCCTCGACCTCAGACACCGTCCCGCCGAAACGGGCAATGTACTCCTTTGCCCTGTCCACAACGGCAGTACGGGCATCGTCTTCGATCTTGGCATTCACGACGAGTGCCAATTCATACTTGTTCATCTTTTACCTCCTTTTGGTCTTTCCGGCCTCCCTCCTCTCAGGGAAGCAAGGATAATTTGGGATATCATGCCCGGAAGTGGTCTCCGGTACATTCGAGTGCATAAATACCTGCAAACAGCCATGAACTGTCGCCGGAATCGTCCGCACCCAATCAGTCCGGTTACAGATATTACCACTGTTTCCGGTGATTTTCAAGTCTAAAATCGGCGAATTAATAAAATTTAACGCAATTTAAGAAAGATAAACTGTTTATAAACGTTCAATAAACAATTGTTTATATTTACCGCCAAAACACTGTCCATCCGAAAACCATTCCAAAATCATCTATAGGGATGCAATCCTGCAATCAATCCAGCAGCTTCTTTCCATTATGAGTAAGCTGCGAAAGCACCTCGCCGATGCTGTCGGAGATCACGAGATCCGCCTTGGCATCCTTGGCCGTTGAGGATTTGTTGATAAGGACCAGCTTGTTGCCGCTGTAATAATCAATCAGCCCAGCCGCAGGGTAGACGACGAGCGATGTCCCTCCGACGATCAGCATGTCCGCCTGCGAGATCTGGCGTACCGACTCGCTTAAAATATTCTGGTCCAGCCCTTCCTCATAGAGCACGACATCCGGCTTGATCACGCCGCCGCATACATCGCAGACAGGCTCCATGATCTTTTTCGCCTTTTGCTCCATCATATAGTCAATGCCAAATGTCTTGCCGCAGGACATACAGATGTTGTTGAGCGTCGTGCCGTGGACTTCAAGGACTTTTTTGCTGCCCGCCTTCTGGTGCAGTCCGTCGATATTCTGTGTCACGATTGCCGTCAGCTTGCCGATCTCCTCAAGCTTTGCCAGCACCTTGTGTGCCGCATTCGGCTCCACGCCGTCGACCAGAATCTTGTCATAATAAAACCGGTAGAATTCCGGCCTGTTCCTCATAAAAAAGGTATGGCTTAAGATCTGCTCCGGCGGATAATCGTATTTCTGGTTGTACAGCCCGTCCACGCTCCGGAAATCCGGTATGCCGCTTTCCGTCGACACTCCTGCCCCGCCAAAGAATACGATCCGCTCGGAATCATCCACCATCTGCTGCAATGTTGCGATTTTGTCCATGTCCATTTTGCGTTTCCTCCTTCAATAAAACTGTTCCCTAATCCAACGCTTCCACCTTCAGCACTTCAAAGCCATCGGCTTTTCCTTTGAGCTTGACCGTATCGCCGAGGGAAGTGGCGCGGATGCGTCCTTCCAGGGCGTCTGCCACGACACGGCTGATATAGACCGTGCCGCCGGGCGCGTTGGCCTCAAGCCTCGCCGATGTGTTGACCGTGTCACCGATCGCAGTATAATCCATCCGCCGCTCGGCTCCGATATTGCCGACGACCGCCGGTCCGTAATGCACGCCGACGCCGACATTCAGCTCCTCGCCGATCTCTTCGACCAGCTCCTTTGATACCCGCTTCGCTCCCTCAACGATCTCCATTGCCGTCTTTACGCCCAGATATATCGAATCGTCCTGCGGCAGAGGCGCGCCCCAGAATGCCATCGTCGCGTCACCGACAAACTTGTCCAATGTTCCTTTGTTGCGGGCGATGCATTCACTTGTCATGTCCAGATAACGGTTCAAAATCGAAACGACCGTCTCCGGATCCAGCCGTTCTGACATCGTCGTAAAGCCGCGCACATCGACAAAAAGCACCGCTATATCGCACAGCTTTCCGCCAAGCTGCAGCGCATCGGTTCCTGCCGCCAGGATGTCCTGGACGATCTCCGGAGCCACATAGCGCTCGAAGGTCTGCGTGACCCTCCGCCTCTCCTGCTGCTCCAGCAGATAGCGAATGCCGACCGAGATCACATACACCACAAACAGCCAGACCGGCACCCAGAGCGGATGCATGATGAATCCTATCTGATACATCAGATAGCACAGCAGCAGATCCAGCCCCAGAATGCCTGCTGCCACTACAGACGACAGCACCAGACTTAAGCGGTACAGGATCAACAGCCCGCAAAACAGCAGGACAAACAGCAGCAGCGCCTGCCACAGATCCGGTGATTCGTATTTGTATTCTCCGCGCAAAAATGCTTCAATGACATTCGCCTGATATTCCACGCCGTACATCTGCTCACCACGGGCGATCGGCGTGTAAACCGAATCCTGCAGCCCCGCCGCATACGGTCCGATCAGAACGATTTTTCCGGCATAATAATCCGCAGGCAGCGTCCCGTCGATCAGATTGGCGAGGGAGGCGGTTTTTTCATAAAATGCCCCGGGCAAACCGGAATACGATACATAAAACTGCCCCTTCCGGTTTACCTCCGGCAAAGTCAGCTCGCGCCCCTCCTTTTCGCAGAACATTTGCGCGCAGACCTCCGCCATGGAATACACCCGGTCACCCTCCGGCGGATTCAGATAGAGGATCGCATGGCGCAGGATACCGTCCACATCGTTCATCGCATTGATGTGCCCTTGCGCGGAAACTGCCTTCAGCGCGGGATACGGCTCTTCAAATGCGGTAATATTGTACCCGCCCATTTCTTCCGGCGACACCATCAGCTCCGAGCCAAAGCTCGCGGCATCCGCTGTCACGACACAGCCCAACTGCTCCGCTGCCTTTGCCAGCCGCTCGTCGGCACTGTCCGTCCGCCCGGTCTCATCCGGCGCGTCTGTCTCGCCGGCGTATAGCGTATCCACCGCAACGACAGCCGGCATATTCTCCGGATCGGATGCCAACTGTTCTAATGCCGATGCCATGATATTCCGGTCCCATGACTGATAAGGGCCATATGTATCCAAGGAATTCTCGTCGATTCCTATTACAACGACATTTCCTGATGTCGCTTGCGGTCTTTGAAACAGCGCGTCCTCCATCCAACGGTCCAAACGGTAGATCCCGCCATTGATCGAAAATGCGGTGATCACCAGCGACACTGCCAAAGCCAGCCCCAATGGTTTCCACAATGCATGCCCCTTTTTCGTTTCTGTATTCATACCTGCACCTGTCATTTTATAATATTCCCCGGATGCCTGAAGCCCGGTCATTATTTCCCCAATGTGAATGTTTCACCGCACCGGGCAAACCGCACTTTGTCATACTTTTCCTGCGCTTCATTTTCCATCTGCCGCAGCATCCGGTCCGTACATTCCGGATCATGGTGCGTGATCAAAAGCCTCCGGGCATTTGCTTTTCGGGCAATCTGTATCCCGACCGTTGCCGTTGAGTGGCCGAAGCCACGGCAGCACTCATATTTTTCATCCGTATACTGCCCATCGTAGATCAGTAACGAACAGTCTTTGGAAAACGAAATCAGTTCTTCCACCTTTTTTTCATCAGAATGCTCAAAATCTGTCGCAAAAACCACGGACGCGTTTCCATAGGTCAGGCGAAAAATCGTCACACCTCCCGGATGCACGCCGTCCATCGTCTCGACAGACACCTGCCCGATGCGAAATTCTTCCCACACATTCGGCGTGCGCACATCCGCCGGGTAATCGAATACGCCCAGCGGCCACAATGGCGGTGTGTAGAGATACCGCAGCACATCCTGCACGCCCAGCCCGTTCCGTTTTTTCATATAGACTTCGATCTTGCGGCCCTTTTCGGACAGCCCATAAAAAAAGGGCAGTCCGATCATGTGATCCAAATGTGGATGCGTCAGCAGAATGGACAGATTGCTCTCCCGCATCGGATGCGCCCCGACAATGCCGCTCCCTGCGTCCAGATAGATCTCCTCATTGCCTGCCACGATTTTAACACATGTCGTCGCCCCGCCAAATTCCTGAAAATCCGCCCCCGATACCGGCACGGATCCCCGCACGCCCAGCGTGGTCACTGTCATCTGTTCGCCATTCATCTTGCCCCAATCCAACACGCTACTGCATGATTACACGATTACGCCCCGTCGCCTTCGCCTTGTAAAGCCTGTCATCCGCAATTTCGATGTTCTGCTCTGCCGTCAGTCTCGGAGAAAGCGTCGCGCACCCAAAACTCATTGTCACCCGGATATCCGTCCCTTCAAAATGGATCACGGATGCTTCAATCCTGGACCGGATCCGCTCCGCCACCTGCGCGGCAGCCTTCAGATCTGCCTCTGGCAGCACGAGGATAAATTCCTCACCGCCCCAGCGGTATGCCCCGTCATTGCTGCGGATCGAGCCCTTTAAGGTCTGAGCCACATGGACAAGCACGGCGTCTCCGGCGTTGTGTCCATAAGTATCGTTGACTTTTTTGAAAAAGTCAATATCGCACATGATCATCGAGATCGGCGCAACATTGCCCGCCATGTTCAGCTTCGGCGCGTAACGGGAGCTGTAATCACTGTAAAAGCCCATGCGGTTCTTGATATCCGTCAGCTTGTCCCGCTGGGAATCGTCAAGGAACATATCGGATTCCAGGGTCAGTCCGCAGATGAACGCCGCCAAAGAAAGCCTTTTACAGTCCGCCTCAAGCTCAAAGCCGTTCTCATCATCCAACTTGTTGATCGCCTGGTAACAGCCGATCATTTCCCCTTTACAGTCGATGATCGGCATCACTAAAATGGATTTTGTAACATAGCCGGTCTCTTTGTCCACGCTGGAGTTGAAATCAGGGCAATGATAAGGATCATTGGTCATGATCGCTTTTCCGGTCGACAGCGCTTTGCCGACCAGCCCCGTCCCCTCGTCAATCTCGATCTGATCCTCGCCGACTGCCGCCGTCGTCACAAGCTTGTGCCGCCGCTTGTCCCACTTCCAAAAGCTGCACCGGTCGGCATTGACCAATACCCGTCCCAAATCTGCCAGCAGATGGTAAATCCTGACATGGTTGTCTTCCGCGCTCTTTGCCACCTGCTGCATCTCGTCATACAGCCCCTGGGTGATGTCGAAGATGCGGTTCAGGAGAGTTTCGGCGGTGACTGTTGCTGCTGTGTTGTTGTCCATGTAGGTTTCTCCTCGTTTGTTCGGCTGTGCAATTATCGCGCGTAGGTGATTCGCTAATCAAATATACTGTGAACAGCAGATTCCTAGCTTCTAGGGGACAATGCAAACCAAATGATCATTAACAATCTTCCACCACTATACCGAAAGAGTATATTTCTATTTTATGGCAGTATCTCACTAACTTTGTCATGTGCATTTGACTTAAATATGCCTTGCATCCCCTTCGAGACATAATAATCCGTCAAGGATTTGAACCCCCTGCGATTACTGTTACCGAACAGCTTTCTGTATACTCTACGCCACCCGCCATGCATTTGACATTAATTGTTGTTTTTCCTTCAGCACATCCATAAATACGGGTTGTAGGTGAGGTTTCCATGCCAGAAACCACTATCGCTACTCTTTTATCTGAACTTGTCCATTCCCACTCCGCACTTTCCAATATATCCCCAGGAACATCTATTAACGATGCCGATATTTCTTCTTCTCCGCCCACAGATATTTCTAGCGACTTCGTGCTTAAAGAAATACTTCCCGTTACGGTTAAATTATCCTCTTCTACCCAAACAAGCATCTGCGTAGAATATCCGCCATCCACTGTTGTAACAGTAATGATTGCATCACCCTCACTGATAGCAGTCAAATTCCCCGATTGATCCACTTTCACGATACCTTCATTATCGCTTGACCATGTCACAGCTTTATTGGTCGCATTCTCCGGGGAAATCGTAATTGCTGATGCCATTGCTTCCGTTTGACCAACTGTTAATGTAAAATGTGGGCTATTTGTAGTTATACCTGTCACCGCAACCGTCGGTTCACTGCTCGAGGATGAACTAGAGGACGATGAACCCGAACTCCCGCCAGAAGAAGACGAGCTGCCCCCTCCGGATGAGCTCCTGCTGGACGAAGACGAACTGCTGCTGGAAGATGAGCTGTCATCATCGTCGGAACTATCTTCGGAACTGCTGCTGTCAGACGAACTGTCTGAGCTGCTGTCCGTATTGGTCGTACTGTCCGCGGAAGACGCGTCGCCAGCCGTATCGGTCTCCGGCGTGGTGTCCACCGTCTGGGTCGTATCTGTCGTAGTCTGCGTTGTAATATTGTTTGCTGTCGCGTTGGCAGCGAACGCCGCTTGTTGGGCTGCCTGCTGCGCTGCGGCTTCTTGTGCCTGAGCCTCGGCTTCTGCCGCCGCGGCCGCTTCTGCCTCTTCCCGCGCGGCCTGCGCCGCTGCTTCCTGTGCCTCTGTAATGGCGTCGCGCAGCTGCGCTCCTGACATATTGCCGATATCCGCCACTGCGTTTGCCGTGTTGCTGCCCGTTACCAATCCCTGATCGGTCTCCTGCAGATAATCCCGCACTGCCGCATTGTTTGCCTGGTATTCTGAAAATGTCTGCCCATAGGACTGCGCCGCCCCTGCTGCCGCGGCCCGCTCCGCAATCCTCGACAGCCGGGACGCGCTCATGCCGCTTTCCTCGACGACGCGTTCCATTACGGCAGGATTCCTCGACAGCCGCTCCACATAGAACGGCGGCAGATCCGACTCCCGTGTCTTGTTCACACGGAACTCAATACTGTCATCACCTTTTTTGTCATCATAAAAATAAGTATGAAGCGACTGTCCTGCCTCTACATCCGCCTCACGCGTTCCGCCCGTTTTCGGATTCGTACCGGTCACATGCACCTTGCCGGAAGTCAGATGCAATGTGGTTTCCCCCGTTTTGGGATCTACACTCTCATAACCTGATGTGCCGCGGATGCCGACCATCAGCGTCTGGGACTGGATATCAAAGCTCTCACCATCCTCCAGCTTCTTTGTCGTATAAAAATACAGACCGCCTGTGGCAAGGTTGACACGGAGCTGCTGATCCTCCTGATTGAAATCCGCTGAGCTTTCCTCATCGAGACCGACTGCCTTGGAATCGTCCAAATTGAGGTCGGCATAGCTTGCAGCCTGCGTCGAAAGCACATTGCCATTGCGAAGCATCATATCCTCGCGCAATGTCATGTTCTTGCCCTCATTCTCCAGCGATACCTCGCCCTCATAGCGCATCAGCCGGATCGTCGTCGCAAGCAGATCCTCGCCCCGCCCGAACAGCAGAAAAGCAGCCACTGCCGCGACAATCGCCACTGCCAGCAGTCCTGCCGCTATCTTTTGTTTTTTTGAAATCTGCCTCTTCATTGTTCTCTCCTCATTTTAATCACCATCACTCCGCAAACCGCGAAAAATTCAGCTTCAATTTTCCCCCATATATATACACCGGCACATCATCCGTGAAGCCGTAAAAGTGCAGTTCAAAATCCATATCTTCTATTATATATACGGAAATATTCTGCTCCATCGGGTTGATGATCCAGTACTCCCGAACTCCTGCTTCCATATAGAGATTCAGCTTGCGCAGATAATCATGCCGGTAATTGGACGGCGAAGCAATTTCAATCACCCAGTCCGGCGCGCCATTTACGCCGTGATCATCCACCTTGTCCGGATCGCAGACGACAAAGACATCCGGCTGAACGGCCGTGTCGCGGTTCTCAAACAGAAATACATCCACGCCCGCCGTAAAAACCTCACAATCCCCATCATTGCTTTGAATGAACTCACTGACTTTTTGATATGCGTCGTTCTGCACCCGATTATGCACCACGCTCGTCCCCGCCATATCGTAAAGCACACCGTCGATCAGCTCTACGCGCGTTCCCTCAGGCAGCGCCATGTAATCCGCTAAAGTAAAATTGCCTCGCTGGTCTATAGTCTTCTTTTTTTCAGAGACAGACGCTTCTGTTTTTTCCAAAGGTAATGCATCCATAGCAGCCTCCTTTATGCCAATATGACATCCTATGCTTTGCCATTTACCATATCACCTTTGCTCTGTCCAGTCAATTCGTATCAAGCATATTTGCCAATGCATTCCACTTTGTGGTTTGTTTTAAACAGCTACTATATCTTGTATCCTATCATAGCAACAGGGACATTACAATATTGGCACAGTTTCTTTCAATGAAATTATCTGTGCCAATAGTAGTGCGTTTTCTCATGTTTTCTGCTATAATCAGTTCCAAACGCAGCAATAATAATATAATGAAGGAATGCATTATGTTAAAAGACCGGATTTCGACACTTTTTACCCTGCTTCAGTGCAGCAATTCAGACATCGCCCGCTATGCGGGCTGTGCGCAGTCCAATATTTCGCGCCTGAGGAGCGGCACCCGCACGCCCAAGGCGAACAGCCGCCCGACTGGCAAGCTGGCAGAGGGCGTCTATCTCTACGCGGAAAACGAGGCCTTGCTGCCCACGCTTGCTGAGCTTGTCCGGGCGGAAGATACCACGCAAAAGTCTGTCGTTCCTGCTCTGATCACATGGCTCTATGATGAAGGCGAGATCCATCTGCCCCATACTGCCGCGCCAAAGAGCAAGCGGGTACGCGCGTTGAAAAAGCAGACCTTCGGCGTAAAGCTGAACCGAATCATGGTGCTTTTGGATCTGTCAAACGCGCAGCTCGCCAAGCAGCTCAATGTGGATGATTCGCTGATCAGCCTGTACCGCAAAAAAGGGCATGTTCCGCCCAGCAGCCACGCGAGGCTGTCCGAGCTGTCGGAAGCCCTGTACATACGCGCGAAAAAGAAAGCAAAGCTCCGCGCCCTTGCCAAGCTTTGCTCCATCCCATTATCCGATTTAAATGCGGTATCACTGCAGGCGTGGCTGGACAGTGTCGATGAGAAAAGTCCCTCCGAAATCGCGGAGAATTTCCTGCTCTCGTTGGACTCGCTCCACCCGGTGCCGGGCATGCCGCCGGTGCTCCCGGAGCTTCCCGACATTCCGGAGGAATCCTGTTATTTTGGACTTAAAGGTCTCCGTCAAGCCGTCATCCGCCTGCTTTCCAACGCGGCACAGACTGGCGGGGAGCTGCTGCTTTTTTCAGACGAACCGATGAAATGGATGAGCCGTGACAAGAAATTTTTCTCGCTATGGACGGCCTTAATGCTTTCGTGCCTGCATAGCGGTGTCCAGATCCGGATCATCCACAATATGAACCGCAATCCGGCGGAAATGGCGGATGCGATCAAGGGCTGGTTCCCGCTCTATATCGCAGGACAGATCACGCCCTATGTGTTCCGCCAGCCGCAGAACCAGCGGTTTTTTCACACCCTGTTCCTGCATTCCGGCACGGCATGCATTTTCGGCTATATCCCCGCTTCCGCAAAGGAACAGACCCGGTGGTACGAATACATCACGGATAAAAAACGGCTGAACGCGATCCACAAGGCTTACAGCGATATGCTTGCCCGTGACGCGCAGCCTTTCCTTAAGACCTACCGTACCCCGCAGCGGGAGGAATATTTTGAATGGTTCAACCGGAAAATGACAACGGAAAGCTTTCTGCTGTCGGGTCTGCCGGTCGTTACCATGCCCGATACCCTTTTAGAGCGCATATTAAGCCGCACAGAGCTTGATCATGCGCGCCAAACGGCGCTGCTTTCGTTCTATCAGAGGCAACAGGAATTATTTATGAATCTGATCGAAAAGAAAGCTGTCGACCTGATCCTGCATTTGCCGGATCAGTCCCCTGCGGATGAAGGCATGCCTGTTAATTTCAGTCCGGAGCTGGTTGATTTAGAGATCACATACCAAAAGGAAGAATACGAAGAGCATCTTGCCGCGTTTGACCTGCTGCTTAAAGAAAAACCAAACCTGCATCTGACGCTTTTGTCATTTTCGCCATTTCAGGATATCCAGCTCATCATAAAAAAAGACGCTGTCTCTGTGCTGCGCAGCGGCAAGCCTTACGGCGCGTTCGTCTTTTTTAACCCGATGCTGACGCAGTCGGTCAGGGATTATCTGGATACATTAAAGACGGAATACGGCGAGCCTGTTTCATCATTCAATTAACTAACGCTTCTTATCTTACCGGCAGACCGCATCATACACATCCCGCTTCCGGATACCGCGGTCTGCCGCGACCCGCTTCATCGCCTCCTTGCGGTCCATCCCTTCATCCATGTACCGCTGGAAATGTTCGGCAATAGAAATGTCTTTCCATTGGTCGTATTTTTCATTTACGACTTCTAGAAAGGTCTTCCCCTCGATAACGACCACATATTCGCCTCTCGGTTCATTTGCCTCACATTGACGGACCGCCTCGGAGAGCAGCATCATTTCTTTTTCTTCGTAACGCTTGGTCAGCTCACGGCAGAGTACCACACGGCGGTCGCCGAGTGTCCCGTGCAGCTCGCGGAGCGTTGCCAATAAGTGATGCGGCGCCTCATAGATTATCATAGTCCGTGTCTCGTTCTTCAGCTCCTCGAGCACCTGCTGCCGTTTCTTTTTCTTCTTCGGCAAAAACGCCTCAAACGCAAACCGCCTGCTTGAAAGCCCACTCGTCGTAACGGCACAGGCTGCCGCGACTGCGCCAGGCACTGCATAAACCGGGATACCCTCTTCTACGCAGGCCGCCACGAGCTCTTCGCCCGGGTCGGATATCCCCGGCGTGCCCGCATCCGTGATCACGGCAAGCGTCTGACCGGTCTTAAGCTTTTCCAGGAGTACCGGCAGCTTGCCCAGCTTGTTGTGCTCGTGATAAGAGGTAGTCGGCGTATGGATATCGTAGTGGGTGAGCAGCTTTGCAGATGTCCGCGTGTCTTCGGCACAGATCAGATCCGCTTCTTTAAGCAGCCGCACCGCGCGGAATGTGATATCCTCCAGATTGCCGATCGGCGTGGCGATCAAATACAGTACGCCATATTTCTGCTCTGTGTCTTCCATAATATACCCGCTCCCCTGCATTTTTGCGCCAAATGCTTTACCGCTGCGCCACTGATCGAGGCCAATATCCCCGGCGCTCACCCTTTTTAGTACCCATACACTTCTATGATCTCGCGTGTATACACATCCGGCTTTTCATAGACGACTAGCGGCGGATCCACGGTCAGATAAGGCTTTGCGTCCCGCACGCCCTCGACGAGAACCATATTCGGCTCGCGGTCCGCGAACGGATACACCATGCGCAGCCGCTTCATCTCCAGTCCTGCCTCATGCATCAGCACGACAAGCTCGGTCAGCCGGAACGGCCGGTGCACAAAATAAGCCCTGCCCTTCGGACGCAGCAGCCCTGCCGTCTGTGTTATCATTTCCGACAACGACAATTTGACCTCATGCCTCGCGATCGTCCGGACATCGTCGGCGTTCTGCAAGCCGTGTCCGCCCTTCATATACGGCGGATTGCAGGTCACCACATCAAAAGAGGCTCTGCCAAACCGCTCTGTGGCATCCCTGACATCCCCCTGCTCCATCGCGATCCGCTCATTCAGTCCGTTTGCCGCGACGCTCCGCTGCGCCATATCCACATTTTCCGCCAAAAGCTCCAGACCGGTAAAGTGCTTCCCCTGCGTCTTGGCGGACAAAAGCAGCGGAATGATCCCATTTCCGCTGCATAAATCCATTACCCTTTCGCCGGGCTTCACCTTCGCGAATCCCGACAGCAGTACGGCGTCCATCCCAAAACAGAAGCCGTCCGCCCGCTGAATGATCCGCAGCCCGTTCCTCTGCAGATCGTCAAACCGCTCGCCGTCCTTAAGCCAGCTTTGCCCTTCATCCCTCATTCTGCTTTACCACAAACTGCCTTACTCCGTTTCCTGCCGGTCGGTGCGGTAACCGCGGCTGTAACCGCCGTTGCGGTGCGATTTTCCGCTGTCCTTGCGGTTCTGCCGGTTTTGATTCTGGTTTTTATTTTGGTTTTTGTTGCGGTTTTGATTCTTATTCTTGCCCTGTCCGGCGTTTTTCGGCTGTCCGCTGCCGGAATCCTGCTTCTTTTCCTGTTTGCCGCCGTCCTGCTTTTTATTCTTCGGCTTCTGCTGCTGGTTCTGGTTTTTATTTTTGTTCCGGCTGCGGCTGCGGTTACGATTACGGTTTCGATCGCTCCGGTCGTTGTTTTTCCCGGATTCTTTACCCGTCATATCGTCTGACGGAAGGCTTTCTTCAACCGCCCGCAGGCCCTTCAGCTCTGCCTCGACCGCCTCACCTGCGGCGATCTTTTCCTGGATTTCCGCTTCCAGCTTTTCACGGAGCTTTACCTCCAGCTCCTGCTGCATTTTGGCGACTGCTTCCGCCGACGGACGCCCCGAACGGCGCGGCGTCAGTCCCAGCTCGGAGACCGGATATTCCTTCATCTCCCGCGTGTCGCCGTCTTCAAAGATCACCAGAACGCTCTGCTTTAGAATATTGACCGACCGTATCGTGCCCGTTTCCCCGTCAACATTCGTCGCGAAATCACCGCTCCGCGGCATCGTGCGGTTTAGATACTCGTAAGTCTCTTCCTCATGCGCCAGACAGCACATCAGCCGTCCGCAGACGCCTGAGATCTTGGTCGGGTTCAGGGAAAGATTCTGTTCCTTTGCCATCTTGATCGATACCGGCGCGAACCCCGACAGATAGGTCGTGCAGCAAAGCTCCCTGCCGCAGATGCCGATGCCGCCTAACAGCCTCGTCTCATCGCGGACGCCGACCTGCCTCAGCTCTATCCTTGTGCGGAATACCGACGCAAGCACACGCACCAGCTCCCGGAAATCCACGCGGCCGTCCGCCGTAAAGTAAAACAGCAGCTTCTTGCGGTCAAAGGTGTATTCCGCGTGGATCAGCTTCATCGGCAGCTTAAGCTCCGCAATCTTTTCCTTGCAGATGCGGTAAGCTTCCTTTTCTTTTTCTATGTTTTCCGTTACAATCTGCCGGTCCTCATCGGTCGCGATACGGAGAATATTCTTGATGATCGCCGGCAGCTTGTCATCCTCCCGCTCCATCGGCGGGATGGACACCGTGCCAAATTCCGTGCCGTCGCCCGCACGCACAACCACATCCATGCCGACCGCCAGCTCCAGCTCTCCCGGATCATAATAATAGCTTTTTCCGGTATGGCGGAACCGGACTCCAACAATCGTTTTCATGAAAAAATGTACACTCCTCTGTTATCTTCAATTTACTGTTTGACTTCTTCTGCCGGATGCCTTAAGCTGCCCTTCACCGAATTTCCAACAATAACTGCTGCATCACGCGCCCGCTGCCCACACGCTCCGCCAAATGCTCCCGCGCTTTGGCGATGGCGGCAAGATTTGCTTTCAGCTTCCGGTAGGAAAGCCGGCGTGCCGCCTGCGAGATTGCGTATGCATCCTCCTGATATGTCAGGGCCTCTTTTTTTTCCAGCGCCTTATATACTAACACATCCCGGTACCAAATGACAAAAAAATCGAAGATTTCTGTCATCCGTTCGCGATACGCCTCGTCCAACGCATCCGCGTCCGCCAGCAATTGATCCGGGGCGCGGTCGTCCATATGAGCCAGCAGCTCCACGACCGTCTGACGCATCTGCGCAAAATCCTCGCTCTCCGCCAGGCTGCCCGCTTTGCCCAGATTCCCCTGCGCAAAAGCGCTGATCACCTTTGCCTCATATTCGGGCATATTTTCATTGCGCATCAGCCAGCCCGTCACCTGCACATCCGACAGCGGCGTCAGGGACAATTTAATGCACCTCGAAAGCACTGTCTGCAAAAATCCGTCCATGCTTGTTGCCAGCAAAAGTAAAACCGCGTAAGCAGGCGGATCCTCAAGCGTCTTTAAAAGCGCATTCTGCGACGGCAAGTTGATCTTTTCTGCCTCGTCAATGATATATATCTTGTACGGACCGTAGTACGGACGCACCGCAACATCCTCCGTCACCTGCGTGCGGATCTCCCCGATCTTGATCTCATTCGATTTTTTTTCGCGCATGACACGGATAATGTCCGGGTGGTTGCCGCTCGCTGCCATTTTGCAGGAATGGCACTCGCCGCAGGGCTCATCACCGCCCCGCTCACACAAAAGCGCCGCCGCAAACGCATTTGCCAGCGTCTTTTTGCCCGACAGCTTTTCGCCCTCAAGTATGTATGCCTGCGACGGCTGCTTCAGCCGGACGGCGCGCTGCAGATGCGCCTTGACCGCGTCCTGCCCGATGATATCGGAAAATTTCATTTATGTCCTCTGATCTGCCATTTATGGGAATATGCATCCCATGCCGGCGGAAAGTGTCTCCATTTTCAAATGGTCATATCTGAATAATACGACATATAATCATGTCGAAATATCTAATAAGAGCCCCCGGATATCGTCTACTCTACCCAGAATGTCGAGGTGATCTTTTTCATCAGCGACCAGTGCTTCCGCCAGATCGTCAAGATTCTTGTCCACGAGTTTCACCATACCGTAGACCCGGTGCCGCCCGCGCCGGTCCAAGAAATTTTCCCGCGAAAACTTATGCGACCGGTTGACGACTTCATTGACAAATTCCTTGACCAGCGAGCGGTACTGCCGCATATCGCGGATGTCCATATGCTCGGAAATCCGCTTCCCCTGCTCGTCGATCTTGTCCATCAGGGTAGTCAGGCGTTCCTGGAGATCCTCGTCTTCGATTGCCGATGCCAGCGTAAATTTAAATTGACCGTCGCCTTTGGAGACTTCTTTGGTCTCGGTGGTCTGCTGGATGGGGTTAATGTCGTTGATTTTGATGTCCATATCGTTTCCTTTGCGCTATGCTTTGATATGAAAATGAATCATACCGTTACATCAAAGCTCCAATGTCTTTTTACATAAATCCTTTATATAAGCCGCAATCTCGTCAACTGTATCTGTTATCTCTCCCTGATTAACGAAAACATTCGTCACCCCTGCTGCCGAGAGCTTTTCGGCAGAGAAGTCTTCGGCATCGGCGAGAAAACGGCGGCAAACTTCGTCGTATTTGGGCGCAGCCTGCTTGTGCTCACGGCGGATCGCGCGCTCCAAGCGGGTAAAATCATCTGCTTCTATATATATCGGTACAACATTTTCCTTTTTGTAGTAGCTGGCAAGCTTTTCGTAGGAAACCAGCGTTCCGATCAGCAGATAATTCTGCTTCGTCAGGTCTACCTGCCCGTCGTCCACCGTAAAATACGCCCATCTGCCGAGCTGCGTCTGGTAGATCCGCTTTTCGATCACCTTGCCCGCCTGCTCTAACCGCTCTTCTTCCGCCTCATCGCAAAAGTGGTATTCCACGCCGTCCTGCTCTTTCTGGCGGATCGGCCGTGTCGTGTAGGAAACAATATTTGCAAGCTGCAGATCCTCCCGTTCCATCAGGCGTTTGAAAATGGCGTCCTTGCCGCTTGCGCTCTTCCCCATCAAAAAAAATATCTTTCCCATAAGCTGTCAGTCTTCCGCATTTCTGTCAATCTGATATAGCGCTTCCGCCAGCCGGTCAAATCCATCTTTGGTGTCCATAATCCCGGTAATTGCCAATGCGTAATGCTCCCCGGCTTTTTCCAATTCAAGGTGGTAATCCGTCCGCAGGCGCTCCAACAGTTCCTGTCCCGATATCTCTGCATCTTTTGTCGATATAATTATCTTCGACAGATCCTGATTGTCTTTTTTTATAATATGTAACTTGTTTAAGACCTGCGCCTTCTCATAAAAATCCGCCAGCAGACGGGCATATACCCGGTAACGCTCTGCTCCCTGCTCCTGCAAAAAGCGGCAACCTGCCGCCGCCGAGCTCATCAGCAGATAGGACGGCGAACTGGTCTGGAACATATTCAGATAACGCTTCACCTCATCGGCAGACACCCTGGGATTTTTCGTCTTTGGAAGCAGGATCAATGATACCTGTCCCAGCACGGGCAAAGTCTTGTGCAGGGATACAACAACCGCATCCGCTCCTTGGGTAATCGGGTTTTGCAGAGAATAGATCCTGTCCGCCATTCCTCCTGCAGCTGCGTCCGGCTGTCCATCCCACGACCGCAGTCCCAGATGTGCCCCATGCGCCGCGTCCACAAGCAAAGCTGCTCCATGTGAATGAACCATCTCCGCGATCCGCGGCACATCTGCCGCCAATCCCTCATAAGTCGGCGAAGTGATGACTGCCGCCTGAACCTCCGGATGCTCCGACAAAGCCCGTTCCACCGTATCCGGTGTAACCGCTTCACAGAACCCTTCCGCGCTTCGCTCCACCGGCAGCCGCTCTACCGTAAGCTCCCTGAACTCCGCCGCATTGCGGACACTCCAATGACAGCCCTCTGCCGCCAATATCTTACCGTGCTGCTTTGTCGCAGCAAAGATCATGGACAGATTTCCGCAGGTCGAACCGTTGACGGACAGAAATGCCCTTTTTGCACCGTACATCTCTGCCCACTCCTGCTCCAGCTCCGCCAGCAGCCCTGACGCATGCCGCAGGTCATCAAAGCCGCCGATCTCCGTGATATCATAGCGAAATGGGTCACAGTCTTCTCGTGACTCCATTTCACTTCGGAGCCGGTCTTTAGAATCCGCCTCTCCCTGTATAGCATCGGCCTGCTCCGTTTTTCCCATTCCGACATTTTTCCGCTTCGCGCCCGGGATGTGGAACGGATACGCATCACTGCCCGTATAACGGAGCACCTCCTGATCCAGCCACCGTTTCACTCTAAAAATCTCCCTATCTCCGGCATCCAATCGCCGATGAATGGTTTGCGCTCCGCCATCGAAAGCCCAATTGGGATTATAAAAGTAGACAACTTATCTATGACATTAAACCAGGAAAGGGACAAATTTTTTTGTCGTCTAAGGTATTTCTCCCACTTCTGCTCCATAAACCGGTTCATGCTCCAGCCGTGGATTTTTTTCACGCGCGCTTCGTCCGGAATGAAATCCTCATCCTCACAGATCTCTATCAGGCGGCGAGAAACTGCCATCCCGTCTACGGTTTCCTTTTGGAGCATCTGATACAGCTGTACAAGCACGCCCATATCCTCGATCAGCTCCATCTGCCGCAAAATCGCAAAGACCGCTTTGGCGATTTCATCAACAGAAGCATTGCTGCGTGCCGGCGGTTCAAATAGTTCTTTCTTTCGGCTGGGATCCTCCTTTGATGCATTCTCTGCCTTCAGTGGCTGCTCTTCACCCGTCTTCTTCCTCGGGATACTGACCGGTTTCGGCGGAACGCCCCGTTTTTCTGATGCCTGGTTCAAGCCATCCGCATCCCCATCCGGCAGCGCGATCCAGGTACCGAGGATATTTTTTACCTTGTGCATCACGCGCCGCTCTGCCGCAAATTTCCAAAGCTGCGCAATATCTTTTTTCTCATCTTCAATATAAGCACGCACTGCCTGCCGGAAATCCTCCGCGCTCAGGCGGTCACGGTACTTCAGCACATCACAGATCAGCCGGTCTGTCGTGTAAATCTGTATCTTCTCCCCGGCAAATCCGACCGTCTCCACTCCCAGCGACAAAACACTTTCTTCCGTGAAATATGGCTGGACCGGCGGTTCCTTCAATTTAAAGCGCGATTTGGAAATATTTTTACTGACCGCTATGCTCCACACTTTTGGGCGCTCTTCCAGATATCCGTGGTAATACAGCGCCGTTCCCATCGTCAGCACGCCGTCCCCGAAGCGCGACAAAATGGCCTCTTCTTCCGTAAAGTCCACATCGGGCAGCGTATAGTAACCGCTCTTTGCCCGGATCAGCTCGCCACGCTCCACCAGCGTCAGGATCATCTTGTAGGATACTCCTGCTGCCGTCAGCGCCGCGGTCTTCGCCAGCCCGTGATTCCGCCGTATGATGTTGTTGACCCGCTCGCGCGCCGCTTCCCGTTCCAGACGCTCCGCCCGTTCAAATCCTTGTGCCATAATTTTACGCTTCCCGGAAATCAATCCACTATTCCGAAACCATCCATCACCTTTGTCCAACCATATGGTTCGTCACAAATGATCACTCTATTATAACGCTTACACCCCATTCTGACAAATGGAGTTCGCCATCCCAAGGCTTTTTCTTTTTTCCATGGACAAACTATCCTTGTGTTTCTTACTATATTGTCCTATAATAAGAAAAGACATAATTAACCGTCTGATACAAAGGAGAACGACATTGTCTGACCAGATTATGAGCAAACCGACACGCGTGCGGATGAATCCGTCGCGGAACACCTGTGAAGAGATCATCCGCCGCATTCTGACGACGGAGAATAAAGAAAATGGCAGGAACCAGCATTTCAAAACAGCCGCCGACTTTATGGCCTACTTTGAGTCCCTCTATCCGTCCGGTCCCGGACTGACGAAGCAGGTACAGCGCGCGATCAAATCCATGGATCTCGCCAAAGACGAAAACGGCTATTTTCTGATCAATAAGACCAAAGAAGCCGCTGCCCAGGAAAAGGAACTGTCTGCTATTTTGGCAAAAACGAATGCATCTCTTGTCGATACAGGCACATTCGACACAATTTTTCTGACCGCAGAGCCGGTCTACCGCTCCTGCCTGCTGGCTCTGCTGAATGAAGCAAAAAGCCTGCGCCCGCTTTACATTACCATTGTGGAGACGACTGACGGACTTCTGTTTCTGACAAATGAGGCAGGCGCACTCAAGGAAGCACTGAACCGCTTATTGTAATCATCAGTTTTTATTATCCATTTAGATCATCTCCGCCTGCGCCGTTTCCTCCGTCCGTTGTTACGGATCAGCTGATATTTTGGCTTCCGCGCTTTACGCTCATCGCGGCGGCGCATCCTCTTCTGGTAGACTAACGGCGACAGCCAGCGGAGCAGCAGTATCACGCCGATCAGTCCGCACAGCCCCGCCACCGCCGCACCGATCATCGCGAAATCCACACGGAAGAAACCCTCCGTTTCTTTTTCCAAATTATGGAACGGATAGCTGTAGCCGTCGGCCGAGGCAAACCGCAGCTTGCCGCCGCCGACATAGTGGTCGCCATAGGAAAACGACAATTCCCCTACCACGCCGTCCCCATTGTCCTGAAGCGGCTCAAGCGAGACCTCCGTATCCAGCACGCTTGCCGTCTTTGGCAGCACGACGGTCGCATCTTCATCCACCGAAAACAGCTCCACAGTCTCTGCCATCCGCCCGGTGCTGCGTTTTGCCGCGCTGCTTAAGCCTCCCGTTTCCGCCACCGGATAAGTGACGAAATTGTCAAAATAATAGTCAAACAACCGGATCGTATCCGTATAGTATCCGGGCGACGGCGCGTTCATCACGACACAGACCAGCGTCATCCCGTTGCGTTTCGCGTAGGTAACCAGCGTATTCTGCGCCACCACCGTATATCCTGTCTTTCCGCCGAGACAGCCCTCATAAAGATATTTGTTGGTGCGGTAATAGTTCAGCATCGCATGGTGATTGTTGAGCAGGGTCGGCTCCGAATGCTTGTTGGTCGGCGGGATCGTATACGCGCGTGTCCCGACAATCGTGCGGAATGTCTTGTTGTGGAACGCTTCCCGCGAGATCAGCGCCATGTCATAACTTGAGGTATAATGGTCATCCTGCGGCAGTCCGTTCGGATTGCCGAAGTGCGTATGCTTGCAGCCGATCTCTTTTGCCCGCTTGTTCATCATTTTCACAAACGCTTTTTCACTGCCGCCGACATGCTCCGCGATCGCCCATGCGCACTCATTGGCCGATTCCAAAAGCATTCCGTACAGGCACTGCTCCATCGTCATTTTTTCCCCGACCTCACGGGCAATGTGCGATGTGTCCCCCTCATTCAGATACACCGCGTCTGACGAGAATTTCACGACCTCATCGAGATCACAGCTCTCGATCGCCAGCAGCGCGGTCATTATCTTCGTGATGCTCGCAGGATAATATTCGTGGTTCGGGTGCTTCTGATACAGCACCGCGCCCGATTCCTCCTCCATCACGACGACCGAAGCCGACTCTGTATCAACACCCGACGGCCAGACATTTGCCGCTTCTGCGGGAACCGGCGGAAACAGCATTGTCACCAAAAGCGCCAGGCACATCAGATGCGCGATCAGCTTGTGGATCGGCTTTCCCTCGCTTGCAAATTTTTCTTCGTATTCGGTCATAATATTCCCTTCCCGCATCGCGTCGTCCCGATGCAGATCAAAGGTAACGGCGTCCGTCTCCCACCGCGGAGCCTCGTCGAAGGATTCCAACGAAAAATCAAACAGCTCGCGGTTGTCCGTCTTGAACTCGATCCGGCCGCCCTCGGCAAGCACTTCTTCATACCGTTTTAAAAACCGCGGCGAAGTCAGCCGGCATTTGGCGTGACGCGCCTTCGGCCAGGGATCCGAAAAATTCAGGTAGATCCTCTCGACCTCGCCCTTTGCGAAAATGTCAGACAGCAGCCGCGCGTCCTCCCGCAAAAGCAGCAGGTTCTTTGGCGGATGCTCCATCGCTTCGAGCTTCTCCACGGCACGGCAGAGCACGCTCGTGTACATCTCGATCCCAACGAAATTTACCTCCGGATGAAGCCTGGCCTGCTCCAAAATGAATTGTCCTTTTCCGACACCAATCTCGATAAATATGGGATTATCGTTATCAAAAGACAATTTCCATTGTCCTTTTCGCTCCATTGCATTTTGCACGCAAAACGGACTTTCCGCAATAACGCTGTCCGCTTTCGGTATATTTCTCAGTCTCACTTGTCATCCTCATTCCGGACAATCGCGTATTGCTTCAGGTAATCCAGCCACAGCGGATAGTAATGCGCCGTCAGATGGACATTGTCATTTGTGTAGTCCATCCGCAGGTCGCCGTTTCCGTCACAGAGTGCCTCGCTCGGCTCGATGTAAAAAATATCGTGTCCGTTCGCCAGCTTGGAAATAGCCTCATTCCGCTGAACGAGGTTTTTATTATTGAACGCCGGATCACTCCAGCTCATGGCTCCGCTGACATGGACAACCCCCTGGATGTAAATGATCGCGTCGGGCTGCGCTTTACGGATGCGGCGGATCACTTTTTTGTATTCGTTGCGGAAATCCGTCGTCTTTGGCACGCCCATTTCGTTCATTCCGACACAGATGTATATCTTTCTGTAATCGTGTTTTTTCAGCACCTTTGCCAGCGATGTTTCATAATTCTCCGTTTCGGTACGGAAAGGGATCCTCACATCAAATACATTGTAGATTGTCACCGACTCTAACGCATAAAAGCTGGCATGATACCGCAAATCCGTATAATTATACAAACCGTCCGTCTGGGAATCCCCAATGAACAATGCGTCATCAAAGTAGCGGTTCTTGACGGAACGGAACGCGTAATAATCGTGGTTCTGCTGAAACACGCCCTTTTTGGGATATTCATATACCGTGTCTTCAGGATCCATATAGTACGGATCGGCAACACCGTAATCCATCGCAGGCAGCACGGGCCTTGTCGCCTCTTCGGGGAAAAGTCCTGAATAGATATATGTCCCTTTAGACGCCTCCTTGCGTTCCTCGATCACATCCTCTAATGGCCTGTCCGTGCGGTTTGCTTCCTCTTCCGCCGACACATAGCCCGCTTCTTCTTCAACCGCGGGTTCCTCTTCTTCTTCCACCTTCGCCTGCTCTTCATCGGGGGCGGTTCCGGCGTTACCAACGCCCATTTCCTCCGAAATCCCATCCAGCACGACAGTATAGACCGGTGCCTGCAGGAAGTGATAATCCCTGCCCGTTTTAAGCTCTCCGACCGCACCTGCGCCCCGCAGAATCAGACCTGCTGCCACAACCAGCAGCAAAAGCGGTATTTTTTCCAATAAAACTTTTAATATCTTCTTCATCTCTTAAAAATATAAATACATGAACGGGTTGGCTTTGGAACTATTGGCACTGTACAAGCTGATCCACAGCAGCAGTACAAGGATTGCCGCTTCAACGAGGCGGGCTTTTCCGTCCCGTTTCTGCTGCACAAATTCATACACTTTGGGTACGCACAAGGCAATCCCGGCGCAGATGTAGGTCCAAAACCGTGACAGATAGCGGACAAAATCATTCGGATCCGCCCCGGCTGTCTGTCCGCTCAGCGGCAGCAGCCGCGAGAATAATGCCGAAAGCTCTGACATATTGCCGACCGCAAAGCACATCCAGGTCAGCGGTATCAGCACGATCACATACATATGCCCCACTGCCGGATATTTTCGCAGCCACTTTATCCCGATAAATTTTTCCCACAGGATCAGTCCTCCAAGCACAAGACCCCACAATATAAAATGCAGTCCGCCGCCATGCCAGAAGCCGGTCAGCAGCCAGACAAGCAGGATATTGACGATCGTCCGCTTTTTCCCTTTGCGGCTCCCGCCAAGCGGAATGTACACATAATCCTTGAACCACGAGGTCAGCGTTATATGCCAGCGCCGGTAAAACTCCCCGACCGAAGTCGCCGCGTAGGGATGTCGGAAATTCTCCACAAATGAAAATCCGAGCATCACGCCGATGCCTGCCGCCATCAGGGAATATCCCCAAAAATCAAGATACAGCTCCAGTGAATAGCCTGCCGCTGCCAGCCATGCCAGCGGCGTTGACAGGCTTTCAAATCCGATCTTTACGGCTTCGTGCCAGAGGATAGCCAGACGGTCTGCCACCAGCACCTTCATGGCCAATCCGATGATCAAATATTTTAGTCCCTCTTCTATTTTAATCAGGGACAGACGGTGCGGTTTTGCATATTCTTCTTCCGTGTACCGCATAATCGGACCCTGCGCCACCTGGAAGAACAGCGAAAAATAAGCCGCCATCGTAAACATAGACGGTTTTTGCGTTATTTTCCCCTGGTACAGATCCGCCTGGAAAGACAGCATTTTAAAAATGTAGAAGCTGATACCGAGCGGAAGCGCCATCCCCAGCGCCACAGACATTATCTTGAACAGTACGAGCACACCGGCATCCATGCCTGCTATGGCCAGCAGTATCTGCCTGCGGTGCCGGCCGTTATCGCTCTTGTCCTCCCAAACCATCTTTGCGAACACAAAATTGAGCCAGCAGAGCAACAGCAGCAAGGGCAGATGCCGCCAGTCGCCCATCGCATAAAAAATGAGGCTTCCCGTAAACAGCGCCGGCTGCTGCATCCTCCGTGGCAATAGAAAATATATGATTAAGAATAACGGCAAAAACCGAGATAGGAAGTTTAAATCCGTAAACGCCATTGTTTTATCCTGTCAATCCGAATAGGAACCATTGCCCCCATTCAGTATCTATTCCCGCCAGCAGAGCCGCAACCTTTATACATACACATCCAGCTCAACTGCCTGATTTCCTTTCCTGGTCTCATGGGAAATCCCGCGAAAAATGCATTTTCCCTTGTGACGGACTGATATCACGTCATCTTCCTTCAAAACAACAGACGGATTCGTGCAAACCCGTCCATTGATAAAAATCTCCTGCTTCGCAAACGCTGCTTTTGCCGCGCTGCGCGAAAAATGATACAGCTTTGCCACGATCCCGTCCAGCCGGACGGACGCGGCCACCAGCGTCTTTCTCTCCAGTCTCGGCAAGGCCGTCTCCGGCAGATCTTCCATCACCGCGCATCGGACATCCGTATGCCGTACCCGGTGCAGGCTTTCCACCACGAAATCCGCCATCCGTTCCGCCACAAAAGCATACGCTTTTCCGTCTGACAGCAGGATGTCTCCCAGCACACCCCTTTCGATGCCGAGGTTCATCAGCGCCCCAAGGAAATCCCGATGACTCAAATTCTCTGCAAACTTTTCATTCATCGGAGAAATGCACACCACTGTGATCGGAAAAGCAGCCTCATAACCGAATTCCTCCGGATTTCCAAAGCGTACCATCACGCGTTCCGCTGCTTCGCTGCCGCCCCACACCGCAAGCCGTGCCGGCTCACAGACTTCATACGCCATGCCCGCGTCCGCAGGCGATAAAAAATCCGAAAAGCAGTAGGTATTTGTCCGATAACTCTTTTCAGCCAATTCCGCCAGTCTCTTTTTTAAAAATTGGCTGTCATTCACGGTCACTTTACCTTTCCTGCGTACATTCTGTCAGTAAATCGACCTTTATTATCCCTTATTTCCACTACTGTGTCAATTAGGAACCGTAGACAAATGGCTTCCGTATTCTGACGCATATTCAAATTCATTTCTGTAAGCTATTACGCTTTTTGTGGCAAACTACTTACCCACGGCAATCAGCTGCATTCCTGCAAACTGCTGCGACTTTTGAGGTAAGATTGCCTGCCCAGGGTAATCAATGGATTTCCCCACAGTTCCTATGCTTTTCCATCGCAAAAAAAGAAGCCCCAACCCCGCAACTTACTGCGAAACTGGAACTCCCGTACGCGATCAGGGGCTCGAACCCTGGACACCCTGATTAAGAGTCAGGTGCTCTTCCAGCTGAGCTAATCGCGCATATCTCCGCCTCACGAGCGGAACGAAAGCTATTATACTGCAATTTGATCAGCTTTGCAAGCCCTAATTTTTGTTTTTTCAACTTTTTTCAAAAATTTCTGCTCAAATTCAAAAACCATCTTCACACACAAAATCTTGCCTTTTTGCCGAACCAAGGTGCTGATCTTATGAAACCCCATATCACTTTTTTTCGTCATTTATCATGTATTCAACTATCCCATAGATGCATTGTTTCTAGGCACGAACTCTATATGTAATGTGCTGTCCATTGCTTCTGCGAGGCGCTTAAGAAGTGCTACGCTTGGGTTGCGTGTTCCCTTCTCCAACCGGCTAATATCAGCTTGGCTTATACCGCTCTTTTCGGACAGCTCAGTCTGTGTCATTCCGGATTGGATACGCGCATCCAAAATAGCTCTTGTTATATCCATCTCAGGCTGCAAAGCTTCGTACTCTTCCCTAAACTTAGGATCCTGCATCAATTCATTTGTCAATGCCTGTAAATCACTCATATGTACCCGCCGCCTTTCTTTCAAAATAATCTTTTCGTCTTCTTTTTGCTAAGTCAATTTCACGCCGTGATGTTTTCCGGGACTTCTTTATCAGCCCATTTGTCGCAATTATAAGCCTGCCCTTGTCAAAGAAGTATAAGATGCGTACAATATTGCTGCCCGCTATGGTACGCATTTCAAATATTCCATCTTCCAATTCTTCTGAAAGCGGCTCTCTTGCTAGGCTTCCGTATTCTTCAAGGATATGCAGGTTGCTACAACTTTAGCTTTCATCTTATAATCAAGAGACCGGATAAACTCACCCAAGGGCTTGCTTCCGTCAGCCTTCTTGTAGAAATCAACCCTAAACTTTGACATTATGAATTCTCCTATCTATGTTATATATAGCATAAACCAGGAAGTAAAACAAGTCATTGTAAGCAAATTGTGATTTCATTGTGGAAAAACGCTCTGCCAATAACAAGGGAAAGTTATATCCCTCTTTCATTGATAACGGCTTTGTCAGGGAGTGTAAAATAAAGTGGGTAGGTTACTTGGTTACATAGTTACCGGTAACTTACACACTTTATTTTACCCTTTACAAACGAGAACCCCCAAGCTTTCACGGAGCTGGGGGTTTCGTTTGGCCATTGGAGCCTTGCATCATTCTTTTTGTCTCTCGACGCTTTTATTATAGCACGAGACCATGCGCAAATCCACATTTTTGTGATAAACGACGGCAGAAGGCAGAAAATAACATACATTCCATGCCCGTTATACCTCGGTTTTCAAAAGATGCAACAACACCAGACTCCTCTACTAAAAAACTTATTCCGTTAGTTTTTCAACATAGGCATTTAACCGTTCCTTCTGACGCATTTCATCGGTTTTTTCTGGAATTCTGTCAGAAACAATTTTATACCATGATTTATCAAAATGTATTGTTTCCAAAAGAGTGTCCTTATCAATTGGTTCTGGTGCCTTTATCGAAATATGAAGCCGTTCCTTCGGAATATCCTCAATAATGGTAAATTGACTTCCCCCTGGTTGCCAAGTGAATTTATGCTTTTTTATTTGCTTCTCATAACCTTCAAGGTTTCCACGCTTATTCCATTCAAAGTAATAAAGCTCTGGATCATATCTTATCGTATCAAACTCAAATACAAGGTAATTTTTATAGTCTTTTGACTTAACTAATACAACTGTCCTTACAAACTTGAAAACTTGCCTGACAGCCGATACTCGCTCATTCCATATCTGTAATACCATTTTTCCAAGTTCATTAGGATCCACTTCGGAGTAATTATCTACACCGAAACTATATGTAACTGCATTTCTTCCACAGATAAGGCGTACCTTATCTTGCTTTTCAATATCAGCTTGACCAAAAACTGTTTTAGCACCCCAACAACAGTTACCTAACACAACATCATCAAGCCCAACATTGGATGGTTTCCAATCTGCACCCACACATTCTGCAAAAATCTGTTCCCACTCATTTCCCTCTAATGACATACTTTGTTTTGTTGCCATCATGTAAACAACATTTCGCGCCAAGGTATCTACCAGAAAACTTGGGAATTTATTTATTTCAAAAGGTGCTGTAGCCTTGTTCACCGTCCTAAGTCTAGGCTCAGCCATATGTGCCTCCTCATATCTATGCATAAAATGATTTTGTACCTTTGGGTCTAAAAAGCCATAGGAATAAAGCGTTCCATTACCATAGAAACCATGTCTATAGGGATTGCATTGCCTGCTTGTTTACGAGTTTGACAGTCTGATACTACAATCTTAAAATCGTCTGGAAAACCTTGTAGCCTTAGCATCTCCCTTGGAGTTAATCTTCTTTCGCCATTTACAAGCAGATAATTATAACTTGCGCCAGCCCTTAAAGCACAACTATATGGATATGATGAGACATTACCAGATTTATTCTCATGCCAAATTGAAGGGGTTGTTTTGGGTGTATGCATTGCTTTTCTTTTCGCAACGATCTCCGGCGATGCGTAATATTTCTTTTCTACATTCTTTTCCAAAATATCATATAAATTTTTCTTGGTTTTAACATCAAAACTCCAATCCATCTTAAATGGATTTTTTGAACCGACTATGATAATACGCTCCCTCTTCTGAGGAAGCCCAAAATCCAGGGCGTTTAGCAAATGATAATCAACATGGTAGCCTAATTCATCCCGGAGTGTTTCAAGAATTGTTTGAAGCGTCCTTCCGCCATCATGGCTTGCTAAATTTTTTACATTCTCCAATACAAACGCTTGCGGCTGTTTTTCCTTAAGAATCCTTGCTATATCAAAGAAAAGCGTTCCTCTGGTCTTATCCTCAAAGCCCCTCATCAAACCACATATCGAAAAAGCCTGACATGGAAAACCACCAAACAAGATATCAAAACCTGCTATTTCTTTTTCGTCTACTTTAGTAATATCCCCAGCTGGTTTTTCACCAAAATTAGCCTCATAAGCTTTTTGTGCATATTTATCTATATCACTACTAAATACGCACTCCCCTTTTATTCCCAGATTTTTGAAAGCTCTTTCACTTGCGTATCTAAAACCGCCAATTCCACAAAACAGATCAATATATTTCATGGGTTTTGGATATTCAGATACAGCCATCTTCGGAATATCAAAAAAGACTTTATCAATATCTACTGCCAACGCATTGGATATTCTAAAAGCCAATTCTACCGAAGGAACAGCTAGCTGCCTTTCGACATTTGATAAATACTTTCTGCTAATGCCAACCTCGTTAGCTAATCTGTCTTGCGTTAAGCACCTTTCTTTTCTAAATTCTTGAACTCGATTCATTTAAGCGTTTTCCTCGTTTTTGTGAACTAATATACATAAAACATTATATTCCGCCGATCTTATTTTGTCTATACATTTTGTACATTATTATGATTTTTCACTAATCACTTTCTTTGCTGCCTTACCTGCTTGCAAATGCAGTCTGGTATTGTATTTGCAAACTGACGGAAACGCATACTGACAATGGCGATTCCATGGAGTAGCTCCCTTTACGAGCGAGAAAACCCCCAAGCTTTCGTGGAGCTGGGGGTTTTCGTTTGGCATTGGAGCCTCTTATCTTTTATCCTGCCTTTCGGCGTTCTCATTATAGCATGGTTCTCAGAAATTGCAACAAAAACACGATTTTTCTCTGCGACAACTAACTATACTTTAAAATGCTGCCCTCACACTGCATCACACTTGGGCGAACATCGCCGCGATCTCTTCGGGCGTCAGCTGCTTGTTCGGGTCATCGCTTGGCGGCGTGATCTCCGGCACCGGTGCTGGTTCGGGTTCCGGTGCTCCCCCACTTGCCTGCGCGAACATTGCAGCGATCTCATCCGGGGACAGCTGCTTGTTCGGGTCGTCGCTCGGCGGCGTGATCTCCGGTACCGCCTCCGGTTCGGGAGCAGGTTCCGGTTCTGGCTCAGGCTCGGGAGCAGGTTCTGACGCTCCTCCGTCTGCCTGCGCGAACATTGCCGCTATCTCATCCGGGGACAGCTGCTTATTCGGATCATCGCTCGGCGGCGTGATCTCTGGTACTGGCTCAGGCTCGGGCTCAGGAGCAGGTTCTGATGCTCCTCCGTCTGCCTGCGCAAACATTGCCGCGATCTCATCCGGGGACAGCTGTTTGTTCGGATCATCGCTCGGCGGCGTGATCTCCGGTGCCGGCTCCGGTTCGGGCGCTGGTTCCGGTTCTGGCTCAGGCTCAGGAATCGGTTCCGGCTCAGGCACTGGCACTGGCTCCGGTTGGGGTTCGGGCTCGGGTACTGCTTCAGGTTCGGGGGCAGGTTCTTCTGCCACCGGTTCAGCTGCCGGCTCCTCTGCTATTGCTTCCTCTGCCGCTATCTCCGGCTCTGCCTCAGGAACAGCGGACTGTGATTCTGCTACGGGTATTTCATCCATTGCAGGTGCTTCCGCTACCGGCTCAACTGCCGATTTCACTGCTGGCTCAGCTGGCGGTTCCGGTTCAGCAGGCATTGTCGCCTCCGGTATCGGTTCCGGTGAGAGCGGAGCACTCATCGTCGGTGCAGGAGCAACCTGCGGCATCGGCTGCTGCATTGGAGCAGCCTGTGGCATCGCGTAACCGCCCTGCATCGGCTGCATAGCCTGAACCGCCATCATCAAAGGCTGTGCACCGATTGCTCCCTGGTTTCTCTCCAACGATGTGATCGACATCTGCATCGATCTGACTGTATCCGTCACGCCGTCCAGCTTGCGGTTGATATCCTTATTCTGCTCCGTCAGCTCCTGACGCAGCTTTTCAATGATCTGTTCATTGTGTCCCTTGACTTCGGTATTGTTATTATCCAGCTTCTCCTCAAAACTGAATATCTGGTTGATCAGCGTGTCATTCGAGCGCATCAGCGCATCGGTGTTTTCCTTGCTCCGCGAGATTGTCACCTTTGCGATCGCTTTCTGAGCGTTGATGATCTCTTCGGTCGGCAGGGACCCGTTTTCTTCCATATCATAGAGCAGATCCGACAGTTCTTCAAAATTCCGCTTCAGAACAAGGTACGATGCCTTTTGCGCCTTGTACATCTCTTCATATTCTTCGGTATTCTTTTGCTCATTTTTTTTCTGAACGGTAATGATCAGGTTGCATAAAATCCCGACCGAGCCTACAAAAATAGCTCCGAGCCCGGCAAGCACATAGGTCTCCGCCCCGCCTCTAAGCGTCATCAGGATTGCGCCAAACAGACTCAGCGCCGCCACCATTGCACAGACGACGATGCAAAGTCCGATATTCAGCTCTGATTTTTTTTGCTCCCTTTTTTCCTTGTCCATAACAACCCCTCATTACGCAGTTGACTGCTATTCACCTCTACGCATCATCACTGTGTTTTTGTACTTCCCTGCTTCTCAATCAACTCTGCAGCTTCTTTCACAGATATTCTGCCATCGATTCCCAACTGTAATTTATTAATCTGCTCGCCAGTCCATCCTAATGTCTCTAAAATCTGAATCAGATTCGCATTCTCTGTCATTGTCATAAAAGAAAACACCCCTTTCACGCTTATCAACCCAATAGATCATTTCATCCATAACAAATGAATTATAACACAGTTTTAATTTGTAGAAAACCCACACTTTACTCGTAGGCAGAAATCTTAACTGCATTTTCAAATATAATGGCAAAAACCTCTCCGATCTTATTCATCCTCCATACATGTATTTTTCTTTCGGCCATGTACATAACCATGTATATAACCCAAAATTCTCGCTTACATTTCTTTCCATTCGTAATATAATAAAAAAGCCAAGATTCAAAGAAGCTTTGAAATCTTAGCCTTTTCTCATTCCGTTCCCTGAGGGAATCGAAACCCCAACTAATCCTTAGGAGTACGCTAATCCGAATGTCCCTGCCTGTAATGTGGTATCATCGAATACCACGAAATCCTTTATAATTCAACGTTCCCAACGGAACGGTTTTTCTGCTCGTGCTTTGATCTGTCACGAAATATCCTGCGATATCACAGCGTCCAATTAGCAGTTTGTTAGCAGAAATCACTTGTCCTCATAATGACCTTTGCAAGATTCAACCGTGATTTGGTCGCCATCCACCTCGTAGATGAGACGGTTCGCCTCGTCTATCGTTCTGCTATACGCATGACGATGCTTCAAACGCTCTGGATGTCCTTTGCCCTGCATAGGTCCCCGCCGGTCAATATCATGCAACAATTCGTTGATCTTCTTCAAGGTTTTCTTGTCTTGTGACTGCCAATATACATAATGATCGAAGCCCTTCTCCGTGAATTTGAAATCACCCATTTGCCATAGCCTCCAATTCCTCCCATGTCTTGGTAATCACTTTCCCCTGTCGGAGTTGTTCTTGGCTCTCGTCCAACATCTCTAAATACGCTAGATTCCGCTTTGCCCTCTGTAAATCCTCATATTCCTCTTTTGTGATAATCACCATTTCTCCGCTTGCGTTGAATGCCGTCATACTATGCCGTCCTTTCAAATCAATGCATTGCATCAACAAACTGTATCCATCTATTTTATGACATTGGGGACAAAACCATAAAAGCAAGGAAAGTCAATATATATCGCAAGTTTTGATCCCGATATCGTTTTTATAGAGTATCACAAAATAACTAGGAACGCAATTCTTTACGGTTATTGAAATCTCAAGTTTTGAAGCAAAATAGGCGCAATCCCAGTGTTTATAAGGGTTTGCGCCTGATCTTCTGTATGGCGTATTTATGTCCATTCCTGCCAAGGATTGTTTTTTTACTGTATTTTTGTTAACGGCAGCGGCTTCTCCCTTTTCGCTGTGTTCTGTATTTCTTGTTGAGTTCCATGCCGAATGTTTTTCCAATGGTTTCAATGATCTCATCAAAGTATGTGAACTGCCAGTTGTTCTTATCAAGATGAGTGCAGTTGTATTTTTTTATTGATTCAAGGATCTGTCCTGCCGGATATTTGTGGCTTATCCGCTGTTCTAAAAGGCGCATGAGAACCAAGGTCAGAAAACAGGTTGCAAAATGCGCATCGATACGGTCATTCGTGCGTACATAGACCGGGCGTGATTCAAAGCATGTTTTTGACATAAGAGGCGCTTCCTTTCGCTGTGATACGATCGTATTTTTTAGGATGTTTTATAAGATCCTCTTCAGATAGATTACATTATTTTGAAAAAAGGGATAATTCAAAATTATTTAACATGGTTAGGGAGATCTCTAACAGCGCGGACGAGCTATTATTAGACCGTCTTTATGCATACTGTACACAAATATCGAATTAAATGAAAAAAGCCAAGATTCAAAGAAGCTTTGAAATCTCAGCCTTTTCTCACTCCGTTCCCTGAGGGAATCGAACCCCCAACTAATCCTTAGGAGGGACTTGTTATATCCATTTAACTAAGGGAACTGACAAATCCGTTTCATTATAGCATTCTTTGGCGGAATGTCAAATTGAAAAACAGTCTCCGTCTCCCATTTCTTCATACGATGATCATATGCCCGGATGCACCCGGCCCTGCATCCAGATGTTGCCCTTGAAACGGCGGCCGACTGCAGGCTCGCCGTAGAGGTCTGCCGCATTGATGCATACATCAAATACGATCTCATTGCACTCCAGCTTCATCACATATAAGGTCTCGGCCGAATGATGGTTGATCACTTTTTTGCATTCGAGAATCTCACCGAGTACCGCATACTTGTCACTCTCAATGCCGCTCGGCATAAAAAACGATGTCACGATCGAATACACATCTTCATGCTCGATCCGGTCGGAAAGCATCGCATAAGTATCCATATCATCCAGCGCCAGCTCCTCATATGCTTCGGCATCCCCATCCTTTGCGGCATTCAGCAATTCAATATGCTTCTCTGAGTATTTCTGAACATTTTCCACCTGCTTCGCAGTCGAAAAAATCGGCATCAGGATTTTCCCCTCAGTTGACAATGCACCGAGTGTCGTTCCGCCAAAATCCACGACCTTATGGTTGCGCTGTTCCGATTCCAAAATCGTAAGCATATCCTGCACATAAAAAATCAGGTCGATCCCCAAACGCAGATCATCGCACAGACCCAAAAAGCTTTCCCGCGCCGATTCGCGGATCACCTCCGCCGGTACCTTGGTCGACACCTCGCGCCCATAGCGGTATGGGAAATAATAATCCATTACAAAATGCCCGTCATCATTGTACATCCCGCGCATTGCGATACCCATTCCCGGAGCAATTTCCCTCCGCAGCTCCACAAACTCATTGCCCTCGGTGTCGAGCGCCGTCTGATGGTAATCCGGATTGCGACGGATCTCAAACAGCATCCGGTCTAAATCCCTCTTGTGCAGATTGGAAAAACCGATCGCCCTTAAATATTTATGCATACTGTCTCCATTCCAAAATTTCTGTTCAAGTTTAGCCCATCTTACTTCTCACCCAGAGCCATAGACAATGCTTCTTCTTCCTCCTCAGCCAAAGCGACAATCGAATTGGTATCGATGATCTCCTTGACATAGGAATAGCAGCCCTCCCGTGAATGAACCACATTCAAAATAAAACCGTCATTTTTCTCATCCAGCATACAGAGGGTAAAGGACAGCTTGCCTCCCATCTCCTGCAATGCGTCATATTTTACCAGACCAAATTTACGGAAATTCTGCTTTGCCTTGCGGAACAATGTGTCAATGTTGCGTTCATTTGCCGCATTCGCCTCAACCAGACTGTCTACCTGATTCAGCCGGTCGATCAGCGTATCCTCCAAAGACTTGCCATCGTTACCCAGCATAAAAATCTCATAAGCCTTCCGCAGCTTACGCTGTCTCGCCGCATTGATGATCATTACGATGATTAACAACAGCACCAGTGCTGCCAATCCGATTACAACATAATCGCTGTCTATTCCTAAATAATACTCTATCATTTTCTTCTCCAACTATTCTCTTCTGCTAATCGTTTTTTTCGCCATGCTGATATGCCGTCACGCCAGAGTCTCCAGTTTGCCGATCAACACATCCAAATCGTCTGCGGAATAATATTCAATCTCGATCTTTCCCTTCTGACTGTCCTTTGCATTGATGCTGACCTTCGTTCCCAGGATTCCTTTGAGCTTTTCTTCCTGCTCTGACAAAATTGCCGCCAGCTTCTCATCGATCTTCGGTGCTTCCGCCGTCTTCTTTGAAGCTTCCTGCTGCAATCTCTTTACTTCTTTTTCTACATCACGGACAGAAAGTTTTTTGTCCAATACCTGCTGCGCAAATTCGTACTGCTGCTCCGGATTGGCTATGCCAAGAATCGCGCGGGCATGTCCGGTTGAAATCAGATCCTCGATCAACATTTGCTGCACCCGCTCATCGAGCTTTAATAACCGCATCGAATTGGTCACCGCTGTCCGGCTCTTGTTGACACGGTCTGCCACTTCATCCTGCTTCAGATGAAATTCATCGAGCAGCCGTTTATATGCCTGTGCCTCTTCAATCGGGTTCAGATCCTCCCGCTGGATATTTTCAATCAGGGAAATCTCCACGATTTCCTGCTCGGATATATCCTTAATGATCACCGGTACCTCGGTTAGACCTGCCATCTTCGCCGCGCGCCAGCGCCGCTCACCCGCGATGATCTCATAATACCCATCCCGCTCTTTGACAAGCAATGGCTGGATGATGCCATACTGCTTGATATTTTCCGACAGTTCGATCAGGCTGTCCTCATTAAACTGTTTTCGTGGCTGCTTTCGATTTGGTTCAACCTTATTGATGTCCAATGTCAGTTCTGCGGCGGATGCCTTTTCTTCTTTATTCTTTCCGGTGCCGCTGTCTGGAATCAGTGCGCCAAGCCCTTTGCCAAGTCCGCCTTTTTTCTTTGCTGCCATAGATTACCTCTCAAATGTATTTACTATTTTTCCTGCTGCCTGCTCTTTTGCAACAATCTAAATGATACATCGCCTGCTTTGCAAAAGTCATTTTCTTGCCAGTACTTCTTTTGCCAGATTGCGGTAGCTTTCCGCTCCGGTTGATTTTCCATCGTATAAATGAATCGGCAGTCCATGCGACGGTGCTTCTGCCAGACGCACATTTCTGGGAATGATCGTATTGTAAATCTTTGCCTGTAAATTTTCCTTTACCGTATCGATCACTTCCGCGGACAATTTTGTCCTCGCATCGTACATCGTAAATACAACGCCATCGATCACCAGCTTGTCATTCAGCCTTTCATGAACGAGCTCGATCGTCCGGATCAGCTGTGCGATTCCCTCAAGCGCGTAATACTCACACTGGATCGGTACCAGGATGCTGTCTGCCGTTGTCATTGCATTGACTGTCAGCATGTTCAGTGACGGCGGACAATCGATCATAATGTAATCGTAATCATCACGGATATAATCAACCGCATTCTTTAATATATACTCCCGTTCCATTTCACCGATCAATTCAATCTCTGCTCCGGCAAGATTCACGCTGGACGGAATGATCTGCAAGGTCGGAATATTTTCTACATTCACAATACTTTCCCGGATACTGCATTGATTCAGCATCAGCTCGTAAACGGTCTTTTCGGAATCCGCGATACTTTCCTTGTCAAGTCCAAATCCACTTGTCGTATTCCCCTGCGGGTCGAGGTCAATGACCAATACCTTCTTCCCCGCTTCCGCCAGACAGGCTGACAGATTGATCGCTGTCGTCGTCTTCCCGACTCCTCCCTTTTGGTTTGCTATTGCTATGATCTTTCCCATATAATTTTATCTCACTTTCTTTTATTGTTCTATTTACATATCGCATCTGCTTTGGTGTGAATTTTTGGAAATTAGTATTGTTTCACATTGTCTGCTTGTTTCATCATTAGATTTATTCCCGCGAAGCAATGAGGAAAATGGTCATTTATAACCATTTGACTCTTTCAGCAAATTCCCATAATGTTCTTTCAGATTCTCTTCCATTCGTCTGAATTCGGAAACATAATTCCGCAAAATCTTGTTTACCAGCTCTGTTGCCGCTGCCTCATTGTAGATATATGCCATATTGTTTCGCTCTGACAGCATTTGGATCCATATCTCTTCATCCATAAAATCGTAAATTTGATACGCTTCCTTGATAATCTCCCGCGGAGATCCGGTATCTGCTTCTTTGCGACCCTCATACTTCATCAGATCTTTCAAAAGCTTCCACCCCAACTCAAACTGTATGAAAAATTTGTCTATGATACCACTTTTTATGAATTCATTATTCAAATCCTCATCCTTTGCCCTATTTAATACAGAAAGATGGGACTCATATTGATCAAACCGTTTCATACAAGACAATACCCTCTTTTTCTATTGATTCCATCAATTCATCTGATATATTATTTGATAAATCGACTACATCAAAAGTCAATAATGTTGGAACCTTTTCTTCAATATCCAATGAGAACATAGATATATTTCCACCTTTGACAGCCAAATCTATATCGCTTGCTCTTCCGTAATCTCCTTTGCTCTTGAACCAAACAAAATCACTTTTTGTAATTTGTGCTCTTCTGCGAGTATTGTTATTTCTTCCAATACTTTTTTCTTTAATCCAAATCTTGTTTCAGAATGGCTTTTCTGTTCCATTTTGTCCTTTCGCAACAAGCCAATCACAATATTGAATTGATTGAACCCAATACTTTACTTTATTTCTGCCGTGCGTTTTTACAGTATATCACTTGTGAAACATAAAATCTATATTGAGATTTTTTGTCTTTGAAGATATTCTATACAAGATATAGGTTGTTAATTTATGTTTCACGTGAAACATTTTTCTCGCTTTCCAATATTTTGTTTATATAATTTTTCTATAAAACAAGATATTGGATTTTTGAGAATAGAGTAGAAAATGTTTCACGTGAAACAATAATTTAAAAAACTAGATGTTGTGGCAGAATTGTTTTCATTCATTATCGTATTTGTCCGGACTTCACTTCCAATCCGTCGCGCAGCATTATATAAATCCGGATCTACCGACTGCAGATAATGCAAGTACCGCGTTTCAATATTACGGCATGGTGTACCGCTCATCAACCAATTTGCAATATCTTCAATCGAAGCATTCATCCCCTCATCATCAACGGAATGCATTTTCAGACGATCATTCTCATTCCCATCCTTTGTAAATGTGTAACGTCCGTCTTCAGAATATAGCGTGTCTGACCAGCCATATTTTGCGGCAGCTTCGTCGCGAATCATCACATTAAACGCTTTCCTTCCGACACCGTAGACATCCCTTGTATCCATATCAATATCCAGCTTACCTGCCGCAACAGCCGTTTGCACCAATTCATATTCAGAAATCATTTTTCCGTGATAATACACATTTGTGTCTTTCAACTCATCAAACCGCTCCAGTAATTCCACCGCCTTTATTTTTTCGGAATCAATGTCCGAAAAATCCTTCTCCACCTTACTCCCTACCGTTTTTGCGTTAGGATTTGTTCCGCTGATTTTTGTGCTGCCATAATATTGGTTTATCATATCAGCAGAAATCTCCACCGCAACAAAACCGAATGCATTCCTATTCTGCGACGAAATTGTATTGTGAGATGATGACGCTGACATTCTGCTTATCGTTCTTCGATTACCCGAAGAAGCTTTTCTTGTCAGGATATTCATTGCTATTTGATGTCTCGATTGCATTGCCGTTATACCTGCCATATCCATATCACAAGTCCTTTCATATTTTGATAAACAAAAAGCACAGAAATCCCCTTCTCTAATGAAATCCCTGTGCCCATCCGTGGCAATTTTCCTTTATCATTCATTCCTTGAACGACAACGGTTCTGTCTCACTGCTCACGAGTTATATCGGCTCAAATATGAAATTTCCTTAATGCACAATTCCCAGTTTTACCAATGCCTTCCAAATCCCGTCTTCATCAATGTCATCTGTCACATGATCCGCAGCATGCTTTACATCATCCGTGGCATTACCCATGGCAATACCTATTCTCACAAACTCCAGCATTTCGATATCATTTTCACTGTCACCAAATGCCATAGTTTCTTCCGGTGAAATATCATTCTGTCCCAAATAATATGCTATTCCCTGAACCTTACTTCCATCCACAGGCAGAATATCGACCGCGCGGTCATGCCAGCGTGTTACACGAAGACCTACTAAACGCTTTTCAAATTCAACCCCTGCTGCCTCGTCACCATAAGCCATAGCCAAAAATATATCACCACCGTGATATGACCCGACGCAGGGAATACTTGAATAAATATCCTTCTGCACCTGCCGCACATAATCATTGACAAAGTTGATGTAATAGGCATCCTGCTCAACCAATATCAACGGTATTTCTTTTTTCTCAAACAATTCAATAAGACAGTTCTTGGACTCTCCTACAATTGGATGTGAATGAAGCAGCTCCCATTTTTCATTGTAAATCAGTTGTCCGTTCAAAGTAATATATCCATCAAACGCCAATCCGCCTAAAGACAGTTCTTCTAATTCCAAGCGGTGACGGCCAGTTGCCATCACTGTCCGTATGCCGGACTGTCGTAATTGTTCCAATGCTTGGACCGTACTTTTTGGTATGAAACCCGTTTTATGGGAAAGTAATGTTCCGTCAACATCGAAGAATACACATTTTACCATTGGTCCAAACTTTCCTTATCAAATAATTGCAAGAGATAATTTAGCGTCTTTCATTCAATGATTATCAGAAGTTATTTCAACAGCTTTTCCAATTCACGCTTAGCCCTCATCGGATCAGCAAGCAAAAATGTCAATATGGTTTCCAGCTTCGATGCCATCTCATCACTAAGTCTGTCAGGCTGCGGTTCCTCATCCTCATCACCTGCATTGTAAAGATTCTCTTCGTACCATCGGGAATCTTCGGCTGCCATTTCCAGCTCCCTGACTTCCTGCTTTGCCTCACGGATTTCCCTCTGTAACGCTTCAGATTCTGAAAGCTGCTTTTCCAACGCTTCCTTCTTTTCTTTTAATTCATCCTGCTTGGCCTGCAGCTCTTTTATTTTCTTCCGGTCTTTATTCTCTATCTCCCTGGGAGTAAAATCCCTGAATACCTTTTCCGTCTCAGACTCCAGCAGATGGATAAACTTCTCATTTTCAACCAATTCCGTCTCAATATGGCTCAGTTCATCCCTATAGCTATTAACTTCTTTCTCATAATGCGCATCCATTTTTTTTAGAAATTCTGCTACCATTATTTCTGTCCCCCTTCAGTCAAATACATCCCGGCATTCATCAAATGTCCATGCACGCATATCCATTTTCCTCATTGCTTCGCGGGAGTAAATGAGTAAAACCGACATCCATCGCACTGTCTGCAATCTTTCAAAATCATGTAGCACTGCCGTCTTCTTCCTACATTGCCATTTTGTCATTTTCATTTTTAATCATACCATGAAATACTTTGCCTATTACGAATAAAGCCAATAATCCTGCAACTGCTACGATCACCACCGTATATTTTCCGCTTCCAAACGCCGAACCTCCCAGCGCAGATAAAAACGCTCCCGGAATCCTTCCAAACAGATTCGTCAGAAACCAAACCCAAACCGGAATTTTTGTCAGCCCTGCCATATAGTTCAGCGGATCCTTCGGCGTGCCGGGCACAATGAAAATCAAAACCATCAGCCTCTCAATCTGCTTTGCATTCTCCAGGCTCTTGTCATAATTTTCCAGCAATGCAAGCTGTTTCTCAGAAACAAAAACAGAAACCAGCTTCATGCCGAACCGATGAACCATCAGAAAAACAATCGTGCTTGCAATTGTACACGACAAGACACAAAGCAATGTTCCCCGCACTGGACCGAACACATATCCCGCTGTCAATGTAAATGGCCCCCCGGGCACGACTGCCAGCATCACCTGTATCATATTCATCCCCGCAAATGCAAGTATGCCCCAGACTCCTGTGTCACGGATCCATTCACGAATCGCCTGCGGATCCGACACAAATTCTATCATCCGCCCGCTTCCGATCCAACCCAGCACGATTACCAGCACAATCGCGCCGGCAACCAGAATTTTTTTTCTCATTCCGACTCCTTTCCATCCCATTATGCTGGATTGTCGATAATAATACAAGTTCAATTTCCAAATTTACAAAATGGAAAGCCCCACTATAACAGCGGGGCAATCATCATTGTATTTTATTTTTCATTGCTCTGACCAAGTTCTTTACAGCAAGGATCTCATCTTCATTCAATCCTGTCAAATCTACAGATATCATCTCTGATTTTACCCGATCTTCCTCATTTTTTGACTGACCCAGCAAATAATCAGTGGAAACCTTAAAAATCCTCGATAAAGTGATCAGTACATCATACGATGGCAGCCGTATATCATTTTCATAAGCACTGATAACCGACTTTGTCAAATTTAGTCTTTCCGCCAACTGTCCCTGAGTCAGACCACTGTTCTTCCGTAGAATCCGCAATCTCATACCAAATTCAACCATATCAAAACCCTCTGTACACACATTTTAGAAAGAATAATCTACTAATGGTAAACTTATACATTTTATTAAGTTGACTATCATAATCCATAATGTTATTATTAGAAACAGAGCTTTTTATGCATATAGAAAGGATTTTTCTAAAAATATGGACTCCAACCGACAGGCTTCATTACGAATTCAGGATGAAGCAGAAATAGATTTAATAGATGTATTTATAAGATTGTTGATTCAATGGCGGCCGATAATGGTTATTTCCATAATCTGTGGAGTCCTTGTTTTTATTATCAGCTATCAAAAAGATATTTCCCGTTATCACGAAGAACTGGCCGAAAGAGAGGAAGTTCTTTCTGCGCATGAAGAAGAAGAACGGGAACGCCAGGAACAGCTCGCTGATGCTAAAAAAGAATTGCAGGAAGCCCAGAAAAAACAGGAGCAGGAAAAGGAACGCTTAGAGGAGGAAGAAAAAAACAGAACCATTGATGATTTAAAGGGAGATGAAATAGTTTCTGTAGAAGAAGCCATTCAAAAACAAGTTCGCCTAAATCAAATCATTGAATCAAAAAACAGCTCCATACAATACACTTTAGATCCGTATAATAAACGCTCTCTTTCTATTCGATATTATATTTCTGATGCGAAAAACTCTGATCTGGCTTCAATCAAAGATTATTATATGACCTTTTCATGCGGAGAAAGCATGCGATCCGCAATTGCAGCTTCCTATTCAGATATCCAACCAAAAGATTTAAATGGCATGCTCACTGCCAGCACCGGATACACAGATAATTATGCTGACAATGTAGACGGCTTTTTCTCTGTCTCATTCAATCTCCTCGATAATATGGATTCTGATAAAACAGCCCAGACCATAAATAATGTTCTACAAAAAATCCAACCAACGGTTTCTTCACAAATCGGAAGCCATACATTGCGCAAATTGTTTGTTGACGAGCAAACCTATATTGATACCAATTTGAGGGATCAGCAGACTTCCATTGATAATGATATTGCTAGTGCCAGAAATGATCTTCGTTCAGCAATTTCAACTCTATCCGATGTTCAATTTTCTTTTTTTCTGCAGAGAACAAATGAAGAAAATATTGATACAGACTATACAGAAAATGATATCGGCATTGTCAATACGGTAAAAGAAACACCGGAAAATGGTTTGGATCTGTCAACAACGGATATTGAAGAAAATTCTGCTGAGAATGACGAAGACGAAGAATTAGAAGACATTGTTATTCCATCGTATTCTGTGAAAAATCTCATCTTGGGACTCCTTTTAGGCGTCTTTCTGTTTGGGTTTATAGAAATAATAAAAATTCTTCTGAACTCAGCTATCTACACAGCCGACGGATTTTCAGATATCTCCGGTATACGAACCTTTGGAGAAATCCGGCAGTATCCCTACACTAAAAAATGGCAAAAATTTTGGTACGACAAGAAGCTGTACCATCGCATCCGGAAAAAATACTTGTTTAACGACGCGCATCAAAAAGAAATATCAGATCTGATGACTGCATACTTACAGCATAGTGATATCTCAGACTTTTACTTTGTATCTTTAACACAGCAAACAGAATTTGAACACGCATTTTATTCTCAACTGACTGCATCTCTAAAATCTGTGCAGAATCAGATTGAGCAGATTGATTTGTCTTCTATGGATCCTTCTCAAATAGAAAACACATTTTTCCAGACACACTATGTCTTTTTGCTGCTTTCCATTGGAAGAAGCAAATATAAAGATATCAGCGCATTCTTTGAAATCTGTAATCAGCATCAGGTTCAAATCTGTGGAGCAATTTTTACAGAAGGATAATACCCACAATCTCCTCTGTTTTTCTCACTTGACGAAACCGCACAGAGTAGATTAAGATGTAGACTTGGTATTAAGAGTAATAATCAAATCTGTATTATTTGCTGTGGCATTTTTGGAGTATTTCATATGAACGACAAACGGAAAATGATTTTTGCATATATTATTCTAATGTATTTGATACCTGTCGCACTGACAGTCGGGCTTAAAGTCCTATCAGGGAATGGTATCGTTCCATCCGTTCCCACCAACAAGATCGTAATGTATGTCAACATGGTCGTCTATCTTATTTTGCCGATCGTTGTCATTATCATTCTGCACAAACGGCTTGCATCTGATCTAAAGAAAACAAACCGGCTGTTGCTGAAGATCGTTCCACTGATTCTGATCGTCTATGCTTCGTCGATGCTTGGCAACATTTTTATCAATCTGCTTGATCATACACAGACAACAGACAATCAGACACTGATCAATGAAATGCGCAATGCCAATTCTCTGTTCACAACCTATATGGCAGTCATTGCCGCACCGATCGCTGAAGAATCTGTTTTTCGGTACAGTCTGATCGGTGAACGGAAAGGATTCGGTGGTTTTCTGATGCTGATCATTTCGTCCATACTGTTTGGCCTGATCCATATGCAAAGTATTGCCATCGGCGCACTGATTGCATATTCGACCATCGGATTTGCTCTTGGATGCATTTACCTGAAAAACCGCAATTTGATATTGAACATTCTTGTACACGCGGGTTATAATGGGTCAGCATTGTTGATTTCTTATCTTTATACACGATTTCAGTAATATCTGAAATATAGGAAAATTTATGCAAAATATAATAAACGCAATAAACAGCCTGAATTTGGGAATAAATAAATCTCAAGCGGAAAAATTATACCACTTCTACAAATTAGTCGTGGAAGAAAATACAAAAATTAACCTGACCGCTATCACAGGATACCATGATTTCATTCAAAAACACTATGTGGATTCTTTGTCCTTATGCTTATTGAAGGACGAATCTCCTGATGTGATCCGCCTGCTGGAAAGCCCAAACAGCAAGGTTTTAGACCTCGGAACCGGCGGCGGATTTCCCGGTACACCGCTTGCCATTGTATATCCAAAAACAGCTTTTACTTTACTGGATTCATTGCAAAAACGCATCCGCTTTTTACAGTCTGCCGTGGCAAAACTTTCCCTATCCAATGTCGAAGCAACACACGGAAGAGCGGAAGATTTTGCTCATCAGAAAAAATACAGAGAACAGTTTGACTTATGTGTCAGCCGCGCCGTGGCAAACCTATCCACTCTAACAGAATACGCCCTTCCTTTTGTAAAAGTGGGCGGCTATTTCATTTCCTATAAAGGTGCGGATGCAGCAAAAGAGATCCGCGAAGCAGAATATGCAGTAGAATGCCTTGGCGGGCAGATCACCCATATCGGACAATTCATATTGCCCGTACCAGAAGCAGCTGAAAATACAGATTCATCGAACGACTCTAAAAAAAGTACGGCTCTCTCCACAGATGAATTAAATCCAATGGAAATACGCCGCACTTTAGTTGTTATTAAAAAAATCAAATCTTCTGATAATAAATATCCCCGTAAAGCAGGGGTACCCTCAAAAAAACCACTGAGACAGGTATAATTTTATGCAGTGTAAGGAACTGTCTCAAATTAATCTGTGCATTTATGGAGATGAAGACAAACCAGAAATGTGCAAGTTATTTTGTGACAATTCCTAAGCTTACTTAAAAGATTTTAAATCAAAATCGTTCATTCCTCACTATAATCATAGCTCTCCAGATATACCAGCAGCACCGAAATGTCGGCAGGCGATACTCCGGAAATGCGGGAAGCCTGGCCAATGTTTAGCGGACGCAGTTGGGACAGCTTTTGCCTCGCTTCCAAACGCAGAGAGGAAACATCGTCGTAATTTATGCCACTTGGAATGTTTTTACGCTCCAATTTTTTAAACCGTTCAACCTGTTTCTCCTGCCGCTCAATATATCCCTCATATTTTATCTGAATATTGACCTGCTCCTTGACATCTTCGGGAAGTGGAGGTCTGTTTCCATCCAATTCAGAAAGTAATTCATAACTTAATTCCGGGCGCTTCATCAAATCAGAAAGACTCACCCCGGTATCCAATCGTGCGGATCCCAATGCATCCAAAATTGTATTGACTTCTTCATTGGCTCCTAAAATGATTTTTTTGATCCGGTCAATTTCATTTTGAATCTGCTCCTGTTTTTTTAAAAGCTTTTGATACCGGTCTTCATCAATCAGCCCAACCCGGTAACCAACCGGTGTCAAACGCAGGTCAGCATTGTCCTGCCGCAACAGTAAACGATATTCCGCACGGGATGTCATCATCCGGTACGGCTCGCGATTTTCCTTTGTCACCAGATCATCAATCAATACGCCGATGTATCCTTGCGAACGGTCTATGACAATCTGCTCCTCACCTTTGACAGACAGTGCTGCATTGATTCCGGCAATGATTCCCTGGGCTGCCGCTTCCTCATAACCACTGCTTCCATTGAACTGACCGCCCGCAAAAAGTCCGCTGATCGCTTTGAATTCCAGAGTCGGAAGCAATTGATTGGCTTCAATGCAGTCATACTCGATTGCATATGCATTACGGACAATTTTAGCATTTTCCAATCCGGCTACTGTGCGGTACATCTGATGCTGTACAAATTCGGGCATCGATGAACTCATTCCGGAAATGTACATCTCATTTGTTGACAAGCCCTCCGGCTCAATGAACAGCTGGTGCCTGTCCTTATCAGCAAATTTAACTACTTTATCCTCTATAGAAGGACAGTATCGCGGACCTGTCCCTTCAATGATTCCGGCATAAATCGGCGACTCATCCAGGTGCTTACGGATGATTTCATGCGTCATTTCATTGGTGTAAGTCAGATAGCATTTCACCTGTTCCTTTTGGATGCTGTCCGGATCTGTCGTAAAGGAAAATGGGACTATCCTCTCATCACCATTCTGTTCAACCATTTTTGAGAAATCCATCGACCGCTTATCAATACGGGCAGGCGTTCCCGTCTTGAAACGCTGCATCTTGATACCGTTTGCGATCAAAGAGTCCGTCAAATGATTTGCCGCTTTTAAACCATTCGGTCCCGTATGCTCGATTACATCGCCGTAAAGACAGCGCGCATTCAAATATGTACCGGTGCACAAAACCACTGCTTTCGCAAAGTATGCCGCACCGGAAAAAGTCTTAACACCGATAATCTTTTTATCTTCAACTAATATTTCCGACACTTCTGCTTGTCGTAATGTCAGATTATCCGTTGATTGTAATGTCTTTCGCATTTCCAGCGAATACATCTGCTTGTCTGCCTGTGCCCGCAGGGAATGCACTGCGGGACCTTTGGAGCGGTTGAGCATCTTGGACTGCAGAAAGGTCTTGTCAATATTCTTTCCCATTTCGCCGCCCAGTGCATCCACTTCACGCACCAGATGACCCTTTGAGCTCCCGCCTATGCTCGGATTGCATGGCATCATAGCGACAGAGTCCATACTGACCGTAAACAGAATTACCGACAGTCCCATCCGTGCTGCTGCCAATGCCGCTTCACATCCCGCGTGTCCTGCTCCTACAACGACAATATCATAATTTTCCTCAATGTATGTCATAAAATTTATGCTATCTTTTCTTCATTCTGCCGTTTCATTTCTTCCAGCTCCCGCTCAAAGCTGTCTACCTTGAGCCGCAAACCGGAAATCTGTACCTCTAAAATGTTGGACTTGTCCTGCACGCGAATTGCTTCGTTCATCTTGTCCACAATATCGCTGTGATTCTCTGCCAACAGCCGGATGCTTCTGCCCAGATCATTTTCCATTGTCAGCTCTACCCTGCGAAGTCTTGTATCCAAATCGTCAATCTTGCGGTTCATCTGCGCAAGTAATGACTCAAAGACATCCTGCTGTGCCGCAAGATTCTGATAGTTTAATTTAAGCTGTTCAATTTCAATCCTGATCTGTTTCATTTCTGATTTCATTTGATTGAAATCTTCTTTTAAACCTCCTACATCTGCCCTTAAGCCTTCAACATTTGTTTCTAAACCTCCAACATTCGTTTTCAGTACTTCCACATCTGTCTTCAGGCCGGCTACATCTGTTTTCAGTTCTGCTACATCCGTTTTCAGTTCTGCTACATCTGTTTTCAGTTCTGCTACATCTGTTTTCAGTTCTGCTACATCCGTTTTCAGTTCTGCTACATCCGTTTTCAGTTCTGCTACATCCGTTTTCAGTTCTGCTACATCCGTTTTCAGTTCTGCTACATCCGTTTTCAGCTCTGTTACATCTGCTTTCAGTACTTCCACATCTGTCTTTACAGGCTCCAGCTCTTCCTTTACTACTTCCCGAATCGCCTGCAAATCTTCTCTTGTCAGTGCCATGTCAATCACACTCCTTCCTGCAATCCGATTCACTGCTATAATACTCATTAACGAAATGGCTTACCGCTTCATCATGTATGACAAGTCTAATGGATTTATCAGGCAGTTTCAAGTAAAATCGAACTTAATATTTTTAAAATTTTATAAACATTTTATTAACTTTTTAAACGATTTATTAACATAAATCTCCTGCATATTTTCCTCATAATTTATCCAGAAAAATACACCTTTTTCACTTCCCCATACAAAATTCCGAAAAGACTTTTTCCACAAGATCATCCTCGACTGCTTCACCGATGATTTCGCCTAAAAACGCATACGCATCCATTAAATCCGCCGTTAGAAAATCCTCCGGCATAGCATCATTTATCGACTTTTCCACTAAAGACAAACTCACATTGGCAGACTCCAGTAACCTGGCATGGCGGGCATTGGTGATAAAAATATCCACATTGTTATCCACATCACCTGTGAAAAACATTTGCCGTATTTCCTCCGTCAACTGTTCAAATCCCAAACCTTTTTTAGCTGATACAGGAATAATATGGTTTTCCAGGTTTTTTGGAATATCCAAATCTTTAGAATAATTCAGTTCACCACTTTCAAAAAGAATCTTTGAAAATGGGTTTTCTCTTACGACATGACCATCCTTTACCAAATCTACTTTGTTCAATAGCACAATCGTCTTTTCAGGAATCAGCTTTCCTATAATAGTTTTATCCTCATCCGTCAGCGCTTCACTCGCATCAACCACATATAAAATCAGATCCGCTTCATCCAGCTTTTGAATACTTTTTTCTACACCAATGCTTTCTACCGGATCATCCGTTCTGCGGATTCCTGCTGTATCCGTGACTGCCAGCACCATATCACCCAGCCGGACCTTTTCTTCAATGGTATCGCGGGTCGTGCCCGGTACATCTGTAACAATTGCCCGATCCTCTTTTGCAAGCACATTTAATATAGAAGATTTTCCAACATTCGGCCGTCCAACGATCACGGTACGGATGCCTTCGCGCAAAATCCGTCCTTCATCTGCAGTTGCAGACAATATCTGGATTTTTTTCTTCCAAAAACCTATTTTTTTCAATAAAAGGCCTGCATATGGCAATATTTCATCATAAACTGATCCATCATCAACAACTGCTATATCTATATCATTTTCCCCGATTTTACCGCCCTTTTTTTCGTATTTTGCTTTCACGGCATCCAGATCATAATGCTCCGGATCGTCTAATGCTGCTTCAATATATGCAATCTCATGTAAAATTTCTTCTCGTAAAGCTTTTATTTTTGATGATAAAGCACCGTCCAGCTGACGCAGGGAATTATGCAGCATCCGCTCATTGTCAGAAGCGATAATATCCATCACAGATTCCGCCTGGGACAGATCAATCCTTCCATTTAAAAAAGCGCGCTTTGTGAACTCCCCTGCTTCGGCAGCTCTGGCACCGGCACGGTAGACTAGTAACAATATTTTTCTCATCACAAAGCTTCCGCCATGCGATGAAATTTCTACAACATCTTCTCTCGTATAAGATCTGGGAGCCCGAAATACTGTCACCAACACCTCGTCAATGACTTCATTTTCTTTAATATTATCAGATATTCCCGGCTTATTTTTATTATAAGCGGCATATTCTGTCATCCCATACATATCTTTCGTACTTGAATCTTCAAACACATCCACAATATGCCCGTATTGCACATGATGGGATTCTACTTCTGTAAGCGAACATGACCCGCGAAAGATTTTATCCGCAATTGCCACAGCATCAGTTCCACTTATCCGCACTATGCCGATTCCCGCATTTCCGATTCCTGTCGCAATAGCCGCTATTGTATCCTGATCCATAATATAACCCCGCTAATATCCAAAAAGAACTCCACTTACAAGCAGAGTCCTTTTTGTTAAAAATACAATTTCTAAATTAAAAACTGTATCAAAATAACTTGCACATCAATTTTTCTACAGTTCCTTATATTACTTTAATGCCACAACTACATGACGGTAAGGCTCATCTCCCTCACTATAGGTCGTCACATAGGAATCATGCTGCAGTGCATAATGGATTACGCGGCGTTCGTAAGGGTTCATCGGCTCAAGCGATACCGACCTCCTTGTCCGCTTCACCTTATAAGCGACATTTTTTGCAAGATTCTCAAGCGTTGCCTTGCGACGCCTGCGATAGTCCTCGGTATCCATCTTGACCCTGACATAAGAATCCAGCTTGCGGTTGATCGCCAGATTGGTCAAATATTGCAGGGAATCCAATGTCTGTCCGCGCTTTCCAATAATAATGCCCATCTCCGGTCCATTCATGTCAATCGAAAGCGTACGGCTTTCATCATCGTAATCCAGTCCGAGTTCCACATCAAGCTGCATTGCCTTGAACACAGAAGACAGAAAATCATTGGCACGGGCTTTTACCTCTGCCTCATCCACCGGATTTTCATCTCTGCTTTCCTCCTGCGGCCTTACCTCTGCCGCAGCGCGCTCCTGCACCTGCTGTTCAATGCTGGCCCAGGATTTTTTTTCTTCCGGCTCTTCCTCCTGTACCGATGCAGTCTCTTCGACAGCAGGTGCTTCAGGCTCGTCACCCTTTAATGTCACCCGGATAACCGCTTCCTTGCTGCCAAGACCTAAAAATCCGCTGCTGCCTTTTTCAACAACCTCGTAATTGAGCTTGTCACTCGTCACACCCAATTCAACAGTTGCCGTTGTCAGAGCTTCTTCTACTGACCTTCCTGAAAATTCCTGTGCTTCCATCTTACTTACCTCCACTTTCATTAAACCGCTTTACCAGATTCGCCTTTGCTCCCATTGTACCGGGACGGGCATTTTCCCGAATCGCATTTGCTTTTTCAATCACATCCGCATCACCCGAATCCACCTTTGCCTTCTCTGAAAAGGACTTTGTGCTGATAGTTGCCGCACTTGTGATCTGGCTGCGGCGGATTCCCCGCTTTTCAGCTTTCTGGACTGCTTTTTCTTTATTCTTTTCGATGATCTCATCCAGATCGATCTTGTCAAAGTGCTTGTTTAAAAAGAATTGCTGCACTGTCCTGACCAACGCACCCGCAATCCAGTAAATACCAAGACCGGCCGGTGTCACAAAAGTAAAGAACAGAGACATCAGCGGCATCATCATATTCATCGTCCGCATCTGCTGGGCCATCTGGTCATCACCACCGCCGCTTTGCGGCATAAGACGCAGATTCAGCACCTGGGAACCATAGGACAAGAGCGGGATCAACAGCGCAATGACCATCGCTCCATATGCGTGATTGTCAAAATTCGTCGTCACCATGTTCCACGGCGTATCGGAAATATTGATCGGCCCGATGTAATTGATCTGGGACAGTGTACTGCGCACCTGGTCAATATCCGTAAAAATCTGTGAACCGGAATCCACAGCCTTTGAAAAGCTTTCCACAACATAATTCCACCCGTCTTCGGAAAGCTTATAGAGCACATCTACAATGTAGCCGGCATTTTTCGCGGCATCCTCTGAAAAATCCACCTGAAGAGCGCGGATATTGGCATTTTCATAGATTGAGGTCATAATCTTTTCATAACCGTCAACCTGCTGTATATCCTTGACAAGCGGCGTAAAAATATCCTTTACACCATTCAGATATGCCGGAACATTATAAAATACGCGGTACAGTGCAAACAGAATCGGCATCTGAATCGCCATCTGCACACAGCTTCCGGTAGGGTTGGTTCCGTATTTGTCATAGAGTGCCTGCGTCTCCTCCTGCATCGCCTGCATCGATGCCTGATCCTTTTTTCCTTTATACTTCTTTTGGATCGCCTTCATTTCCGGCTGCATTTTTCTCGTCAGCACGGAAAACTTCTGCTGGCGGTAGGTCAGCGGAAACAAGCAGATATAAATAAATAAAGTAAAGATCACGATGGACAGCGCAATACTGCCGTTCGTAATACCGCAAGTACCGGTCAGAAATTCATAGATCGCATTCATGATCGCCCCAAGCAGGCGGGCAATCGGACCTAATATCTGGCCGTTGTATGCCGTTAAATAATACATAGACAACAATCTCCTAAATTAAAATAACCATCAACGAACAGTAGGAATCGCAGATAAACAATTGATCAGATCCTTTATTATTATGGAACAGGATCATAGCCTCCCTTAGAAAACGGATTGCACCGCAAAATACGCCAGCCGGCTAACGCACTGCCTTTGACTGCGCCGTATTTCTCGATCGCCTGCAGACCATAAGCAGAGCAGGTCGGACAGTAAGGACACCGCGTCGTCTTCATAGGACTTAAATATTTCTGATAGATCCTGATCAAAACGATCAACAACCTCTTCATCTCATTGCTCCATAACCGATACTGCGTTCATAAACCGGATCATTGCTCCTTTTGCAGCTTATGCCGTCTGACTAAGTTGAAAAAAGACTGCTCCAATTCCTGATAAGAAGCACCTTTTGCATCTGCACGAAGTACAAAAATAAAATCAAAACCGCATAACAGCCCATCGTCGTTCAAACGGCAGATCTCCCGTACCTGCCGTTTGAGTCTGTGGCGGACGACGCTGTTGCCGACCTTTTTGCTCACGGAAATGCCATAGCGGTTCTGATCAAAATGGTTTTTCTTCTTATATAATACAAGAAACTGGTTTGCCCGCGAATCCCTTTTGCGGTATACTGCCCTGAAATCCGCTGACTTTTTTATCCCGACCATATCCGATTCCACAAAAACAAGTCCTTTGCCTAAGACCATAAAAAAGACCGCGATGCAACGCCATTAGGAAGCTTTTGCTGCGCGGTCTCTACATTCATCGTTAGGCGGATAGCCTTTTCCGACCCTTTGCTCGTCTTGCCTTTAATACATTTCTGCCACCCTTAGAACTCATTCTCTTCCGAAATCCGTGAACTTTGGAACGATGTCTCTTCTTTGGCTGATACGTCCTTTTCATTTCCAATTCACCTCCAACTTTTCCAAAAAATACCGTTCCAATTATAGCAAAAAGTCTGTCAATGTCAAGAAATAAGTTATTCACATGAAAAAAAATTGTAAACCGCCATAAAATGCCTTAATTATCAATACTTATCGACAAACTGTTTATAATTTTGTGAATAACTGGTAGTTTTCAACCCCATTTTTCCTTATTTTTTCGTTGTCAATACCTCAAAATGTGGATAAATTTATTTTTATTCTACTATAAAACATTGCTAATTTCTTCCATTTTTAGTAAAATAATAAACGATTATTTAAATATTGTGGGGTACTACATGGATCTGCTTCAGGAAAAATGGAAAGACATTCTGCTTTCTATTAAAGAGGAAAACAATATTACCGATATTTCCTATCGTACATGGCTTTTGCCGCTCGAAATCTATGCTGTCGAGGATGATGTGCTTTACATCCTTTTTACGACGGATTCCGATCAGATGAGCCTCAATTATATCGCAAAGAAATACACGCTTTTCCTGCAGGTTGCGATCGCGGAGCTGACAGGAAAAGAATATATGCTGAAATTTATTCTGCCAAAGGATACTGCGTCGATCGACCGCTCGGAAAAGGCAACAACGACACCTCAGGCGGCATTGTTGAGCAATGAAAATTACCGCAAGTCCAATCTCAACGCCCGCTATACCTTTGATACCTTTGTCGTCGGCGGCAACAACCGTTTCGCGCAGACAGCATCCTTATCGGTAGCGGAGACACCGGGCGAAGCGTACAACCCGCTCTATATCTACGGCGGACCGGGACTTGGCAAGACACATCTGATGCACGCCATCGGCAATTTTATCTTTGAACAAAATCCGAACACCAAGGTGCTCTATGTGACCAGCGAGGAATTTGTCAATGAAGTCATTGAATCCATCCGCAGCAACAATTCAGCGACGCAGATGTCCAAGCTGCGCGATAAATACCGCACAGTGGATGTGCTGATGATTGACGACATCCAGTTCATGATCGGTAAAGAAAGTACGCAGGAAGAATTTTTCCACACCTTCAATACGCTCCATGGAGCAGGCAAACAGCTGATTTTGACCTCTGACCGTCCTCCGAAGGACATGACGACGCTTGAAGAGCGTATCCGCACGCGGTTTGAAATGGGTCTGATGGCTGATATCGGAGAGCCTGACTATGAGACCCGTATGGCGATCATCCGCAGCAAGGTTGCGCAGGACGGCATCAATTTTCCTGATGAAGTCCTGGATTATATTGCAGACAACATCCGTTCCAATATCCGTGAGATCGAGGGAGCACTGAATAAACTGATCGCATACCAGAATCTTCAAAAGATCGATATTACGATCGACATTGCCAAAAAGGAGCTGCAAAACATCATCTCCCCGGACAAGCGCAGGGAGATTACAGCACAGTTTATCATAGAAGTCGTTGCGGAGCATTACAATCTGACAATGGATCAGATGATTTCCAAGGACCGCAAGAAAACGGTCGCCAGACCGCGGCAGATTGCGATGTATCTTTGCCGGACGATGATTTCCTCCCCGCTCGGCGCGATCGGCACCCTGCTTGGAGGACGGGATCATGCGACAATTATCCACGGCTGCAATAAAATTGTGGAAGAAATGGAAACAAACAGTGAATTACGGCGTGATATCGAAACGATTGAGAACAAGATCAATCCACAGTGATGCACAGTCCATACAGACACTATACACCGACAATAACGATTTGATTTTTATGATTTAGCCTTGACACACGCGTGTTTCACGGCTTTTACACATACCAACAGCCCCTACTGCTACTATTACTAATATATATTATATATAGATAAACCGTGAAAGGAGTTTTGCGACCATGAAAATCACCTGTTCACAAGCGGAGCTTTTGAAAGGACTGAACATTGTTTCAAAAGCCGTTCCAACAAGGACAACAATGTCTATTCTGGAATGCATCCTGATTGACGCATCGGCCAGCGATATCCGGCTGACTTCCAATGATATGGAAATCGGTATCGAAACAATCGTACCGGGATCCATCCAGGAACGGGGCAGAGTCGCACTGGATGCCAAAATTTTTGTGGATATGGTACGCAACCTGCCGAATAATCAGGTGACGATTGCTTCGGATGACCGTTTTCAGACGCAGATTGACTGTGAGAAAGCGCATTTTACCGTACCCGGCAAGAGCGGGGAGGATTTTCCGTATATTCCGGTCATTCCGAGAAATATCCCGGTTGAGATTTCACAGTTCACGCTCCGTGAGACGATCCGGCAGACCATCTTTTCCATTTCGGAAAATGACAACAACCGGATGATGGGCGGTGAGCTGTTTGAGGTCAAAGGCGACAAGCTCCGCGTGGCATCTTTGGACGGACACCGTATTTCAATCCGCAATATCCGTCTGAAAGAGTCGTATGAGAATACTTCGGTGGTCGTGCCCGGCAAGACATTAAATGAGATTTCCAAGATTATCGGCGGATCTTTGGATGAGATGGTACAGATATACATTACGGAGAACCATATTATCTTTGAATTTGACCAGACCACGGTGGTGTCAAGGCTGATTGAAGGAGATTTTTTCCGGATCGACCAGATGCTTTCAAATGATTATGAGACAAAGCTTGCCATCAACCGTAAGGATCTGATGGACAGTATCGGCCGCGCAACCCTGATGGTCAATGAATCAGATAAGAAGCCGATCATTCTCAATATCCATGATCAGGTATTCAATATGACGATATCCACTTTCCGCGGCAATTTTGAAGAGGAATTGACGATGATGAAAGAGGGGCGGGATATTATGATCGCATTCAATCCGAAGTTCCTGATGGAAGCGCTGCGGGCAATTGATGATGAAAATGTGACGATGTATATGCTGACTCCGAAATCGCCCTGCTTCATCCGCAACGAAGGTGAAGATTATATTTATCTGATCCTGCCGGTTAATTTTAATGCGGGGTGATGTGATGACAGAAGAAGTGATCCACATCCGGGAAGGCGAGACATTTATCCGTCTTGGGCAGGCATTGAAGCTGGTCGGCGCAGTCGGAAGTGGCGTTGACGCTAAAATCGTGATCTCGGAAGGGCAAGTGACGGTAAATGGGGAAGTCGAAGTACGCCGCGGAAGAAAGCTGTATCCGGGGGATATTGCTGTTTTTGAGGATTATCAGATAAAGGTAATGGAATAATGATCCTTGAGAGCCTGGAGCTTAAGAATTTTCGCAATTATGAGACGCTGTCTGTGCAGTTTGATGAACGGACAAATATCATTTACGGACAGAATGCGCAGGGCAAGACCAATATTTTGGAAGCGGCATATGTCAGCGGCACTTCCCGCTCGCACAAGGGGAGCCGTGACCGGGAGATGATCCGGTTTGACTGTGATGAGGGACATATCCGGGCAACAGTGCGCAGGCAGAACGCAACACAGACAATTGATATACATTTAAAAAAAGGGCGAAAAAAGGGAATAGCGATCAACCGGATTCCGGTGCGTCGTGCAAGTGAACTGCTTGGTATTTTAAATATCATTTTTTTTTCGCCGGAAGATTTGAACATTATCAAAAATTCCCCGCAGATGAGACGGCGGTTTTTGGATGTGGAGCTGTGTCAGTTAGACCGGATCTATCTGTCGGATCTGAACCATTACAATAAGGTGCTGGCGCAGAGAGGGCAGCTTTTAAAGGATTTATACTACCATCCGGATTTAAGGGATACGCTGGATGTGTGGGATGCGCAGCTTGTGGAATACGGAAAGCGGATCATCGAGCGGCGGCAGGCATTTGTCGAGGAGCTTGCACCGGTTATTTATGAGATGCATTACCATATTTCGGGAGAAAAGGAAAAGCTGTCGGTATCTTATGAGGGAAATACTTCTGTTGAAAAGTTTGAAGATGAACTTTTCGCGGCACGGCCAAAGGATGAGAAGCTTGGCCAGACGACAGTCGGGCCGCACCGTGATGACATCCGGTTTTCAATCGACAATGTTGATATCCGGCGGTTTGGTTCACAGGGACAGCAACGGACTTGCGCATTGTCGCTGAAACTGTCGGAGATCCATCTGGTAAAAAAGCGGATCGGCGATACACCGGTTCTGCTGTTGGATGATGTGCTTTCGGAGCTGGACAGTTCACGGCAGAATTTTCTGCTGGACAATCTGCACCAGACACAGACGATCATTACCTGCACGGGGATGGATGATTTTGTGAAGAACCGGTTTGCGGTGGACAGGGTGTTTGAAGTGGCGGATGGGAAAATAGTTAGGAAAAGGTATGGAGAAGAATAAAGTAGAAGAATACGGCGCGGATCAGATACAAATATTGGAAGGACTGCAGGCGGTGCGGAAGCGTCCCGGCATGTACATTGGATCGACATCAGAGCGGGGACTGCACCATCTGGTCTATGAAATTGTGGACAATGCGGTAGATGAAGCGCTTGCCGGCTTTTGTTCGTCTATTTTTGTGACGATCAATAAAGACGGCTCTGTGACGGTTGTTGACGATGGCAGAGGCATTCCGACAGGGATCAACCACAAGGCGGGGATTCCTGCTGTGGAAGTAGTTTTCACGATTCTGCACGCCGGGGGAAAATTCGGTGGCGGCGGATACAAGGTATCCGGCGGATTGCACGGGGTAGGCGCGTCAGTCGTCAATGCTCTGTCCAATTGGCTTGTCGTGGAAATCCGCCGCGAAGGAAAAGTATATGAGCAGCGGTATGAGCGGGGCAATACGATGTATCCGCTCAGGGAAATCGGTACCTGTGATCCTGATGATACCGGTACAAAGGTGACCTTTTATCCTGACGATACCATTTTTGAGACAACGGTTTTCGATTACAACACGCTGCGGACGAGACTGCGGGAAACGGCGTTTTTGACAAAGGATTTAAAGATTACGATCCGCGATGAGCGGGAAGAGGAGATCAGGGAGGATACCTTCCACTATGAAGGCGGAATCAAGGAATTTGTGACTTATCTGAACCGCAGCACGACACCGCTGTACGATGAGGTGATCTACTGTGAAGGTGAAAAGGACAATGTGTTAGTAGAAGTGGCAATGCAGCACAACGACGGATACAACGATTCCGCGTACAGCTTTGTCAACAATATCATCACGCCGGAAGGAGGAATGCATCTGTCCGGCTTCCGGAGTGCATTGACCCGGACGATCAACAATTATGCCCGCGAGCATAAAATTTTAAAAGAAAAAGACCCTGCATTGGCGGGTGAAGATATCCGCGAAGGACTGACGGCGATCATTTCGGTCAAGATCGAAGAGCCTCAGTTTGAGGGGCAGACAAAGCAGAAGCTCGGCAATTCCGAGGCAAGAAGCGCGGTAGACGCGATTTTGTCGGAACAGCTTGTTTATTTCTTGGAACAGAATCCTCGTGTCGCAAAAACGATTTGCGACAAATCTGTATTGTCGCAAAGGGCGAGAGAGGCAGCGAGAAAGGCGCGGAACGCGACAAGAAAGACGGCTTTGGAATCGACAGCGCTGCCTGGTAAGTTAGCAGATTGCACAGATAAAGACCCTAAAAATTGTGAAATATTTATTGTCGAGGGTGATTCGGCAGGCGGTTCGGCAAAGACGGCGAGGAGCCGCGCGACTCAGGCAATCCTACCATTGCGCGGCAAGATCTTAAATGTCGAAAAGGCAAGGGAAGACCGGATTTATGGAAATGAAGAGATCCGCGCAATGATCACGGCGTTTGGCACCGGGATCCATGAGGATTTTGATATCAATAAATTGCGCTATCATAAGATTATCATCATGACCGATGCCGATGTGGACGGGGCGCATATTGCGACGCTGATGCTGACCTTTTTGTACCGGTTCATGCCGCAGCTGATCAAGCAGGGCTTTGTCTATCTGGCGACGCCGCCGTTGTACAAGATCGAAAAGAATAAAAAGGTCCGGTACGCGTACAGTGATGAAGAGCTGAACAGCATTTTGGTGGAAATCGGACGGGACGGGAACAACAAGATCCAGCGCTACAAAGGTCTTGGCGAGATGGATGCGGAACAGCTTTGGGAGACGACAATGGATCCCGAAAAACGCATTTTGAAAAAAGTGATGTTCAATGAAGACGATGCTTCCAACATTGACGCGATTTTCTCCACGCTGATGGGCGACAAGGTCGAACCCCGCCGGGAATTTATCGAAGAAAATGCGAAGTATGTGCAGAATTTGGATATATAGACCAGAAATAAGGAATAATTATGGACGACACAATTTTTGACCAGATACAAGAGGTTGATCTGAAAAAAACGATGGAGACATCGTATATAGATTATGCGATGAGCGTCATTGCGAGCCGTGCGCTGCCGGATGTGCGTGACGGGTTAAAGCCGGTGCAGAGGCGCGTGCTCTACTCCATGATCGAGCTGAACAACGGACCGGACAAGCCGCACCGTAAATGTGCCCGTATCGTCGGTGATACGATGGGTAAATACCATCCGCACGGAGATTCGTCGATTTATGGGGCTCTTGTCAATATGGCCCAGGAGTGGTCGACCCGTTATCCGCTTGTGGACGGCCATGGAAATTTCGGTTCCGTGGACGGCGACGCGGCGGCAGCCATGCGATATACCGAAGCAAGACTTTCCAAGATTTCAATGGAGATGCTTGCGGATATCAACAAAGATACCGTCGACTTTATGCCTAACTTTGACGAGACGGAAAAAGAACCGACGGTTCTGCCGTCCCGTTATCCGAATCTGCTCGTCAATGGCACGACCGGCATTGCGGTCGGTATGGCGACGAATATTCCGCCGCACAATCTGCGCGAAGTAGTAGGCGGTGTGGTAAAAATGATCGACAATCAGATTAATGAAGACCGGGATACGGATATCGAAGAGCTTTTGTCTGTCGTGCAGGGTCCGGATTTTCCGACGGGAGGCGTGATTCTCGGGCGGCGCGGCATTGAAGAAGCATACCGCACTGGCAGAGGAAAGATCCGCGTGCGTGCCGTGACGGATATCGAGCCGATGAACAACGGCAAGAACCGCATTGTTGTAACTGAACTGCCTTTTATGGTCAACAAAGCCCGCCTGATCGAAAATATGGCGAAGCTGGTCAAAGAAAAGCGCTTGGACGGCATTACCGATCTGCGGGATGAGTCTTCGCGTGAAGGAATGCGGATTTCGATTGAACTGCGCAAGGATGTCAATCCGACTGTGATGCTCAATCAATTGTACAAGCATACACAGCTGCAGGACACATTCGGCGTGATCATGCTGGCTTTGGTCAACAATGAGCCAAAGATCCTGAATCTGCACGATGTACTGCATCATTACCTCGACCATCAGAAGGATGTGGTGACCCGCCGGACAAAGTATGAGCTGAATAAGGCAGAAGAGAGGGCACACATTTTAGAGGGGTTGCTGATCGCTCTTGACAATATTGACGAAGTGATCGCGATCATCCGCGGTTCGGAAAATGTCAGTGTCGCAAAGCAGCAGTTGATGGATCGTTTCGGACTGTCTGAAGCGCAGGCACAGGCCATCGTCGATATGCGTCTGCGCGCGCTGACCGGCTTGGAGCGGAGCAAGCTGGAGGATGAATACAATGAACTGATGGCCCGCATTGGCCGGTTAAAGGAAATCCTTGGTGATGTAAAGGTCCTTCTTTCCGTCATCAAAGAGGAAATCCAGACGATTGCGGATAAATATGGTGATGACCGCCGGACAGCAATCGGGTTTGATGAATACGATGTGTCGATGGAAGATCTGATTCCGGTGACAAATACGGTCATTACCTTTACGAAGCTTGGTTATATTAAGCGGATGCGGATCGACAACTTCAAGTCGCAGAACCGCGGGGGCAAGGGAATCAAGGGAATGGAAACGATAGAGGATGACTTTATCGTGGAAATGATGATGACGACCTCGCACCATTATATGATGTTCTTTACGAATTTCGGCAGGGTGTACCGGCTCAAAGCATACGAAATTCCTGAGGCATCAAGGACCGCGCGGGGGACGGCAATCGTCAATCTGATCCCGCTGATGCCGGATGAAAAGATTACTTCAATGATCCCGATGAAAGAGTACCGGGATGACCAGTATCTCGTGATGGCGACAATGCAGGGAATCATCAAGCGGACACGGCTGTCAGAATTTGCCAATATCCGCAAGAATGGACTGGCAGCGATTTCCCTGCGGGATGAGGACAAGCTGATCGAAGTCAAGCGGGCGACCGATGACGATGAGATCATGCTGTTTACGAAATTTGGCCAGTGCATCCGTTTCCATGTGTCGGATGTGAGGAGCATGGGCCGCATTTCCCGCGGCGTGATCGGAATGAATCTGATGGATGAAGATCATGTGATCGCAATGCAATTGGCATCCCAGGGCGAGAGTGTGATGATCGTGTCAGAAAAGGGTCTCGGAAAATGCACCTTGATTTCTGAATTTACGATCCATCACCGCGGCGGAAAAGGAATCAAATGCTATAAGATTACCGAAAAGACCGGCAACCTGGTTGGCATTAAGGCAGTGGAAAAAGACGATGAAGTGATGCTGATCAACACCGAAGGGACGATCATCCGTATCCGCGTAGCCGATACAGCGCTTTCATCCCGTGTGACAAGCGGCGTAAAGCTGATCAATCTGAAAGATAATGAAAAGGTTGCATCGATTGCCAAGGTGCGGAAAGAAGTGCTGATCGAAGAACAGGCAGAGCAGGCAGCAGGGGAACCAGAAGGCGCTGCTGAACAGATGGATGATGCAGAGGAAGAAGTAATCGCAATCGTTGATGCGGATGCGGCAACAAATGAAATGACAGAACCCGAAATAATAGAAAATGAGAGCACGGACGATTAAATAGCATAAAAAGAGGAGCTTAGTACTGTCCCACGAACACAATGTGTGAGTGGATGACAGCACTGGCATCCGACAGTGTAAGCTAGATAATAACATGCGATATTATAGGGAGGTAAATTTATGGGTGAAAAGACAATGGATGCCCCTTGGAAAGCGTATTTGCGCGAGGTGCTGGCATATCAGAAAGAAATTATTGAAGAGATGGACAAAGCAAATTATGACAGAGCGCAGGAGCTGCTCAAGCAGATGATGGAGCGGACAGAGCAGAATATTGAGGATGCGTGAGAAATGGCGTTGCGTGAAATATCCGTAAAAGAAATATCGGATGCCGTCCGTGATCTGTGTATCAAAATCAATTATGAGTTGTCCGACGATATGCAGGACCTGCTGAAGGAAGCGGCGAAAAAGGAAACCTCCGAACTGGGCTGTAAGGTTTTAGAAACCTTGCAGGAAAATTTGGTTGTAGCCAGGGAAGAGCAGATTCCGATCTGTCAGGATACGGGCATGGCTGTCGTGTTTTTAGAAGTAGGGCAGGATGTGCATTTCGTAGACGGAAGCATAGAAGAAGCGGTCAATGACGGTGTCCGGAGGGGATATGGGGAAGGATTTCTGCGGAAGTCCGTTGTGGAGGATCCGATTGAACGGACAAACACCGGTGACAATACGCCAGCAGTGATACATTATACTATAGTGTCAGGTGATAAAGTAAAAGTCACTGTTTCACCCAAAGGATTCGGCAGTGAAAATATGAGCCGTGTCTTTATGAAGAAGCCTGCTGACGGCATGGAAGGGGTTAAGGACGCGATTTTAACTGCGGTCAGGGATGCAGGACCCAACGCCTGCCCACCGATGGCAGTCGGAGTCGGCGTCGGAGGAACCTTTGAAAAAGCAGCGGAATTGTCCAAAGAAGCTTTGGCAGGAATTGTTTCGCCGTACAACCGTTCCTGGACAGATGAATTGGAGCAGGAGGTTTTGTCGGAAATCAACGCGTCCGGGATCGGACCGGGCGGATTAGGCGGCAAAGTGACGGCTCTTTCTGTGAATATCAATACCTATCCGACGCATATTGCAGGGCTTCCGGTGGCAGTGAATATCTGCTGTCATGTGAACCGGCATTGCCGTGCGGTTATTTAAATTATGGAAAAACATCTCACATTACCACTATCTGAAAATGATATAGAGGAATTGCAGATCGGCGACTTCGTGTATTTGACCGGTGAAATGTTTGTGGCGCGGGACGCCGCGCACAAGAGACTGTATGAACTGATGCAGCAAGGGAAAGCATTACCGATCGATCTGAAGGATTCCTGCATTTATTATATGGGACCCTCCCCGGCGAGGGAAGGACGCCCGATCGGTTCGGCTGGTCCGACGACGGCGACGCGGATGGATAAGTATGCGCCGGCCTTTTTGGATGCCGGACAAAAAATAATGATCGGCAAGGGCAAGCGTTCAAAGGAAGTGATGGATGCGGTTGTCCGTAACCATGCGGTTTATTTTGCGGCAGTAGGCGGCGCAGGCGCATTGCTGTCGAAATGCATTACCTCTTCTGAGATCGTCTGCTATGAAGATTTAGGAGCGGAAGCAGTCCGGCGGATTTCGGTAGAAGAATTTCCCGTGATTGTGGTGGCAGACTGCCATGGAGGGGATTTGTACGCGAGACAAACTCAATAGATTTGTATTCGTTTCGTTATTTTCTGCCATAAATAGAGCATATTTTGAAAATTGTTTGACAAAAAGAGCAGTTACTGATAGAATAGCATTTGCGTCTGATATCAGCAGTCAGACAGCGTGGAGATGTACTCAAGTTGGCTGAAGAGGTGCCCCTGCTAAGGGTATAGGTCGGGAGACCGGCGCGAGGGTTCAAATCCCTCCATCTCCGCTTTATATTTATCGCTGTAAATGCCGTGTTTTCGGTAGGTGCAGCGATTTTTGTTTTCATTTGACGATGCAAACCACCTCACGAAAGTGGTTTGTCACCTTGATTTTGCTGGCTGGGCAGTCCCCACTCTGTATTGTATCCCTGAGATAATGAAGTGTGGTAGCGGTATTACAGTGTCCCATCATACGACTTATAGACATGAGATTCTCACCGTTAGCAGCAGTATCAGTTAATACGACTTTTTCGTTGAAAAATTCACCTTTTCGTGATATGATAAATTTTAATTTGGAGGTGCGGCATGGCTGTAAGCTATAAGAGATTATTTCATCTTATGATTGAAAAGAATATAACAAATTCGGAACTTCAAAAAAGGGCGGGTTTTTCTGGAAATATTATTACAAGGCTTAAGAGAAATAGATATATTTCACTTGAAAGTGCTGAAAGTATCTGTCGCGTGATGGATTGTGGCGTTGATGATATTCTTGAATTTGTGCCAGATGAAAGGAGCGGGGCATTGCATGATTGATAAAAAGCAGATGACCGAGGAAGAAATTAAAGATGAATATATAACACGGGCAATCAAAAAGACATGGGATATAGAATCATCTGTTCGTATGGAGTTTCCGGTCACGCTTGGCAGGATTATGATTGATGGTAGAAAAACATATCGAAAAAAGGGCGGCAGGGCAGATTATCTGCTTTTCCACAACAATTCCGGTGAATGGTTCCCTTTAGCCGTTGTCGAGGCAAAGAACAACAGGCATTCTGTTCTTGGCGGCATGGGTCAGGCAAAGAAATACGCAAAGGCAATGAGGGTTCCATTTGCTTTCTCTTCTAATGGCGATGCTTTTGCCATGTATGATTTTCTTACAGGCACAGAAACAGATGTCGAGGATTATATTCCGATGGACAAGTTTCCGTCACCGCAGGAGTTGTGGAACAGATACCGTCTTGAAAACGCTGCTTTTACAGATGAAGCAGAGAAGATGCTTTCCATTCCATATTTCTATCGTGAAGGGATGCACGAACCCAGATATTATCAATGGATTGCGGTAAATAAAGTGTTGGAAGCTATAGCAAATGGCAAGAGGCGTGCTTTGATTGTACTTGCGACCGGGGATGGTGGTATTATAGTGTCAAGTCAAGCAAAGACCGCATAAATCAAGGGTTTTTGGCTGATTTAGTCCTACAAGAAAATGCCTTAGGCAAGGTATTTACAGGTGGGACGGCGCCGTTTTCAACTGAAAATATGTACCTCTTGCACTAATATAACACGAGGGGTGATGGAGCCTTAAGGGCAAAACATGCAGGGGAACTATGCCTGCGTGGGTACAACTGAACATGGAGTTAAGGTAGGACTTAATCGGTGACTGAGAAGTACAGCTGATAGCAGTCCTATTTTTTATGCCTTCTCGGAATCCGGTTGAGTTCCTGCCAGAGTCAATCAAAGTAAAGGAGTGAAAAACTATGGCAAGAGCAAAAAAGGAATACCGGGAACTGACGGTTAGTGAAGCGACCAATTACGGAAGGAAGACGGCTCCGATGCTTCGGATTCAGGGATTATGGTTCCAGGAGCTTGGATTCAATATCGGTGATCCCGTTTTG
>JAFUYB010000043.1 GCA_017470735.1 Lachnospiraceae bacterium
TAATTAACTCAAACCAACATAATAAGGGAAAACTTTCCGATAGGGAAGAGTGGGATCCAATCCTTCTCTTCCTTTTATATCTGTCAGAATATATGTTCTGTGCTTCTTCTTTCAGGCAACGATAATTTTACACTAACATCGTTTTGGCAGGAATTCCTGGAATTACTTGAAATCACACCGCCCAAAATATTTTATTAGCTTTATTTTTACAAGCAAAAATATTTATGCTCTATGTTATCCAGACAAGACTTACAGACTGTGTCAAACGCAACGGATTTATCCAACTCCTCGCTCCACCAGAAACCACCGGTCAGCTTCTCGATTTCTTCTTTCAAGGAATACATCTTTTCATCTATAGAAAAAGATTTTAAACATTTTCCACAGCGGCATGCTAAACGACTGGAATTTCTAGAATTGAATCTCTCCACTGAATCCTCTATCATAACAAGCAATTCAACTGCCTGTTTGGCATTGATATCATGTCGGTCAAACATATTGACAATTCCACTCTTTATTTCATCCAAAACCGGATTAACCAAATAACTTTCCATTCCAGCTCCTCTTCTCATCAAAACTCTACATCGTAAAAAACTTTTGCCCCATCTCTTCTTGATTTCCGTAATCTGTCTAATATTTGCATAGTACACGAAAAATAATGTTCGGCCGTATCTTTTTGATAATAAGGATTATAAAAAACCATATCAGACGCTGTATCATGCAATATTCCTTTAATGGCACCCACAATTTCCATTAAATTGCATTCAACATCAATCACACTTTTTCCTTTTTCCCTTCCTTCTTGCCGCCGACCAATATTGATAGACCAAGTTCCCAAAGAAGGCGCCTCAATAATTCCAGACGATGAGTTTCCCACCAAACATACCGCATTTTTCAAAAGGTAATGGTAGGCATCCGAATGAATGTTCTCATAATAAAAAGCATTTTCCCTAACCTTTGCATATTGCTGGATATATTCTCTGATTTCATTTGAAGCAGTATCGGCATTGGAACCGATGAACACAAACTGCTTTCCTGCAAAATGCTCCAATGCCGCAACAATCGTTTTGATCTGATGAATCGGTCTTTCCCCGGTCAGCGTTTCAGGATGAAACAGAACCACGAAATATTCATTTTGAGAAAGCTTCTTTATGTCATCCGGTACATTCAGCATATTTATTGCGAGACAATTTTCCGCACCCAGTGCGCCCAAATTGTAAACACATTCCGGATTTTCGCCCATCTGAATCAAACGGTGACGGTATTTTTCCGTGGAAGCAAAATGAAAATCCGCCATCTTCGTAATAGAATGCCTGATGAACTCGTCATAATTCCCATAGGTAATTTCTCCGCCGTGAATGTGCAATACCGGTATTCTCTGCATAGCCGCCGCTGTCGCAACGGAAAAAATCTCATAGCGGTCTCCCAGCAGGATCAGCAAGTCGTATCTTTGTGTTTCAAACATTTTTCCAAATTCATCCAATGCAAATGCCATCGTATGAATCACGGCTGTATTATCCTTCGCATTAACAGGAATCATTACTTCCTTTCCTATCTGAAAACCATCCTGCTCAATCAGTGCAACCTGCCGCCCATATTCTTCACTCAGCAGTGCCCCAGTCACTAAAATTTCCAGATGTGTCCCGCTGTCTTCGTCCAACAGCGACAAATACTTCCGGACGATTCCATAATCGGCGCGGGAACCGGTCGCGAATGCGATGTTATATATCCTGCCCTTTTTCAAAATATCCATCCATCCTTTTCTGCATGCATACTTCAGCAATCGCCAAATCCCATTCCGTGTCAATATCCACCGAATCCATTTCATCCATTTTATAGGCAAGGGATTTTTCACCAAAAAAATGTTTTTTTGCCAGATACTGTTCCGTTTTTCCTATAAAAATTGCTCCGTTCGGCCTGTACTCTTCGTATTTCTGGCGACGATAATCCGAAAAATCCGTGTCGAAATATTTCAGACTGCCATCCTCATCTATCGGGCGAACCAATACTCCCGCACATTCAGACTTTCTGACTGAGACAAGAAAGTCATACTGCAGATACCTGCTTTCAAATAAATGGACTGCTTCCCATACATGATTTGCATTGCGCAATGGCGAAGTCGGTTGTAAAAGAACAAAAAAATCCATCGGATTCCTTATCCTGCTTACCGCATCAGCTATCACGGAAAAAGTCGGCACATCATCCGAGGATAAAAGCCCGCTACGCATCTGTACCTCGGCTCCGTAGTCCCGTGCAATATCCGCATATTCCTCAGAATCCGTGGATACAATTACTCTGTCAAAGATACCTGATTGGATTCCCGCTTCAATGGAATATGCCATCAGCGGTTTTCCGCATAAATCTATGATGTTTTTGTTCTTTAATCCTTTTGAACCTGATCGTGCAGGAATAATCGCAATCTTATTCATCCTCAAACTGTCTGCCCTATCTTTCTTTCCAATACGGATTGGAGTACGCAGTATCCTTCTTCTGACAAATGCAGCCCATCCACCGTATAATCTTTCTGCAAGTCCCCGAAATCATCATCCATCAAATCCGTATGCACAAAATCCGTTATCCCCTGCAAATTCTCCAAAAGTGCGGCATTCAGTCTGTCTACCTTCCGATTGCTTCTATCCATGCGTCCATTAGTATGCAGGCACAAGATAAAAAGAATGGGTGCAAACGCGTTGCGTCCTCTGATGTAATCTATCGACCTCTGTATACTGCTGACAATCTCGTCTGCCGACACATCCATCACAATGTCATTGGTTCCATGCATCACTACAAATATATCCGCCACACAGCTGAGCCGTTCTTCCCGCAAAATGCACCTGTCATATGCAAAACTTGAAATGCCCGCAATCCCGCAATTCCTCACTTGAAATCCTGCGATATGGCCAATATTCCAATAATCCATTTAAATCATTATCATAGAAAATTCTGAGAAAGAGGAAAACCCGTTGCTGGTTTCGTCCATCACCGAACAACTGCAGGATTTAAACCACAATCAGCTCCTTCTTGTTGAGAAATTTATAGAAAAACTGTTGCCCTACATGAACTGACAAATTTAATCCGATTTTAGCGAAAATTCATAAAAAATGAAAACACAGATCTCTTCTTCCCGACGGAAAACACAAAATCCCTCGACAGCTCTCTCGCCCTTATGCTGTCCGATCCGTTGAACCCGTGGTCCGATCCGCAGATCGGTTCGAGCCTGGCATTCGGAAAAGTCTTTACCGCCCGCTCCGAGTAGGCAAACGGCACAATCCCGTCACAATCCCCATGGATCATCAGCACGGGCTTTTTAAAATACGCCATTCTCTCATAGGGCTTTAACGGCATGGCATCTATAGCATAGACTGAGCTGATCTGATGCCCCATCACTTCGTATTCATCGGGTATGCCGTCACGGCAGAACTCCGCGACCACCTCCGGGATCTGGAATGCCGGATACCACAGGATCAGCCCTGCTATCTCCCGCTCCCGGTCCATCGCGGCGTAGGCGGCGACAAAACCGCCCTGGCTTTCACCCATCAAAAACAGCCGTTTTGTGTCAACAAAGGAAAATTTCTTCACCCGCTCCATAACGGAAAACAGTTCATCCCGTTCGGTCTTTACCGACATTTCTTTCATGGAACCGCCGCTTGCGCTTTCCGGTCCTCCGCCGTAAAAATCAAACAGCACACAGACAATCCCGCTCTCCGCCAATCCGGCTCCGTGGTCAGCCAACTGCCTGAAATTGCTCCCGAATCCATGACAGAAGATCACGGTCGGATACCGGCGTTTTCTCCCGTCCGGAATATAAATCCTGCCGCGGATTTCTTTCCCGTCCAGTCTCCGGCACGAAAATTCTTTCTCCATAAATCCAATAATCCTTCAAACAGCAGTCACAATTTAACAACAAACGCAACAACTCAGTCGTTCGGCCTCATATAAAATTTCCCTGCGACCTGATCCGTCTTCATCACATTGATAAATGCCTTTGGATCCGCCTCACGCAGCTGCTTTACCACAGCGTCCAGTTCCTCACTCGCGATGACTGTATAGAGCATGCTCCGCCTGGTTTCTTCGTAAGTGCCGATCGCCTCCATCTGCGTCGCCCCGTGCTGTGTCATCTCATTGATGATCATCGCCAGAGCCTCGGGCACATCCGTGACGATAAACAGAGTGTTCTTCTTGTAGCGCTTGTAGGTATTGTTTAACACCTGCGTCGAAACAAACTGGAAAATCATCGAATACAGCGCCTTGTCCCAGCCGAACAAAAGACCATTGCACAGCAAAATGCAGACATTGAACGCCAGCACATAATTCCAGGCGTCAATCCCGTATTTCTCCGACACATAGATCGCGATAAAATCCGTTCCGCCGCTCGTCGCCCGCGCGTGCAGGCACATCGAGATCGCGCATCCGTTGATAATGCCGCCGAAGACCGCGATCAGCAGAGGATCCTGCGTGATCGTGTACGCCGGGATCACATCCGACAGCACCGCAATCAACACGATCGTAATCCCCGAATAGATCGTAAACTTTCTGCCGATCTTCCGGAACGCCATCACTGCGGGAAGCAGGTTGAACAGAATGTACATCGGTCCGTACGGCAGGCGGATATTTAAAAATTCGCGGAAGATACTCTGAATCAGAAGCGTCAGCCCTGAAAATCCGCTCGGCAGCAGTCCGCCCGTGTTGACAAATGTACGCAGGTTCACAGCGTAAACGACGCCTGCGATCACGCACAGCAGTATCCGGCGCAGATCATCGGTCAGTCTGTTTTGATTCGTTTCCATAATCTCACTTGCTTGCGTTCCGGTACTGCGCCGGTGTCATTCCGTATTTCTTCTTGAACTGGCGGTTGAAATGCTCCACACTCGGATAGCCGACGCTCTCCGCCACCTTCTCGATCTTCATATTGCCGTTTTTCAGAAGCGTCCCCGCTTTCTTCAGACGGATCTTCTGTACATTTTCCCCAAAGGTCAGTCCCGACTTCTCCTTGATGAACTTCGAAACATAGGGCTTGGACAGGTAAAATTCCTTTGCGATGTCATCCAGGCTCACATCCTGGTAATGCTCCTGGATAAAATTCAGCATCTTGGTGATCCGCTCGTCCTTGTCCGAATTCGCGCCGCGAAGCTGCTCAATCTGATTGACCGCGACCACCAGCGCATTGATCGACGACTTGATGATATCCTCGTTGATGCCGACGCCCCAGTAACGCTTGCCCTGAATCGTGATCCCGACATAGGTGCAGGCCTTCTGTGACGATCCCCGGCTCAGTCCGTGCTCCTCATAAATAGAAAGCTCGTAGCTGATATTAAAATACGATTTGATCGCAATGCTCACTGCGTCCAGACGGCCGTTTCCGTTGGCGGCCACCTCGGTATCCTTGCCGCCCTGCCGGATCGTCACCTTGGCAAAAATGCCTCCGTCCGTCTGCGTGAAGTGGCATTCGGGAACCGAAAATACCGAATAATCGTTGATGTATTTGTCCTCGAATATGCTGTAGATCCGCTCCGGCTGCAGCTCCGCATGCTCTCTGTCGGAAATCCGCTTGACGGTGTAGCCGACATCCTCCTGCATCTGCTTCGGCACGGACATTCCGTAATTCTGCTTGAGAATATAACTCACGCCGCCTTTTCCGGACTGCGAATTGATGCGGATGACATCGCCGTCGTATTCCCGCCCGACATCCTTCGGATCGACCGGCAGATACGGCACGCTCCACGCCTCATCCTGGTGCTTTTCACGCCATGCGAAGCCCTTGGATATCGCGTCCTGATGGGAACCGGAAAACGCCGTGAACACAAGCTGTCCGCCGTAAGGCTGGCGCGGCGTCACCTCCATCCGTGTCAGCCGCTCGTATGTCTCTTTTATCTTTGTAATATCTGAAAAATCCAGCTTGGAATCGACACCATGGGAATACATATTCATCGCGAGCGTCACGATATCCACATTGCCGGTCCGCTCGCCGTTTCCAAACAGCGTTCCCTCAATGCGGTCTGCCCCCGCAAGCAATCCCAACTCCGCGTCCGAAACGCCGCAGCCGCGGTCGTTGTGCGGATGCAAGGACAGCACGACGGCATCCCGGTATTTTAATGTGTTGTTGATCGTCTCAACCTGCGTCGCAAAGACATGAGGCATCGCATTCTCCACCGTCGTCGGGATGTTGATGATCACCTTGTTGTCCGCTGTCGGCTGCCACACATCAAGTACGGCGTTGCAGACATCGACTGCGTATTCCACCTCTGTCCCCGGAAAACTCTCCGGAGAATACTCAAATGAGAAATTGCCCGTCGTCTCGTTGGCAAGCTCCTTTAGCAGAATCGCGCCGTCCACGGCAATCTGCTTGATCTCTTCCTTGCTCTTGCCAAAGACCTGCTCCCTCTGCGCAACCGATGTCGAGTTGTACAGATGGACGATCGCCCGCGGCGCCCCCTTGACCGCTTCAAAGGTCTTGCGGATGATATGCTCCCTCGCCTGGGTCAGCACCTGCACCGTCACATCCTGCGGGATCATATTGTTGTCGATCAGTGTCCTAAGGAACGCATATTCCGTGTCCGAAGCCGCAGGAAATCCGACCTCGATCTCCTTGAAGCCGATCTCCACAAGCATCTTGAAATATTCCACTTTTTCATCCAGGCTCATCGGCTCGATCAGCGCCTGATTCCCGTCACGCAGGTCCACGCTGCACCAAATCGGCGCTTCCGTGATATGATCCTTCTTCACCCACTCATAAGTCGGATGCTCCGGCATAAAATACGCTATTTTATACTTTTCCTTATTATACATAACAACTTCCTTTCCGTTATGCGACGGTCATAATAAGTGACCCTCTTACATCAATTTTTTTGATGTGAATTATCATAACGCAGTTTATGACATTTGTATATAGACATTTTTAATCATTTTAGTTGATTAATTTTAATTACACTCTCGCGTCTTAGCTTTTTGTCCTCATACAACGCTTCATCGGCACGCCGGAATACGGCTTCCATCTCTGAGACATCCTCGTCCGCAAATACCGCGCATCCGACCGATATGCCAAGATAATACGGTACCATTTCCGTATCATTGTACCGCTCGCATGCCGCCTTGATCCGCCCTGTCACCTCTTCGGGCGAGTTCCCGTCCGTCACCGCGAATGCCGCCATAAACTCATCGCCGCCGCTCCGTCCGACCGGGCTTTTACTTGGCAGCGCCTGCTCCAAAATCCTTGCCACGCTCCGGATCGCTTCATCCCCCGCAACATGCCCGAAGGTATCATTGATCTGCTTTAAATGGTCAAGATCCGCCATCACCGCGACATACTTTCGCCGCAATCTGCTCCCGACATATTCCGCCAGACTCTCCATGATCCCCATCCGGTTGTAAAGCCCCGTCAGCTTGTCATGCCGCGCCTCGAAATCCAGTACCTGGTTCTTTCCTTCCAACAGGCGGTTCGTCTCCGCCTGCCGGAGTGCCAGCGACAGATACCGCAGACCGCTGCTGATCTGCACCGACAGGGAATAATAAAAGAACACATCGTCCGGCTCCACCTCGACGCTCAGCGTGCCGTACTGATAACTCCCGTAGAACAGCAGGTACACCGCGATCCACTTTGCCCCGCCGTCGCCCGCTCCCGACGCCTCTTCATCCTTACAGACAAACGGCACGCCCTTCGCCAAATCCCCTTTGTGGATCAAAGGGGCGTTTGCCAGATCGTGCCACTCGCCCCGTCCGCCCTGCTGCCACATCACCAGCCGCAGCGTCTCCGGAAGCGTCGGCTGCTCATTCTCCGACACCCAGATCGGACGCTCCAGCATACACAGGTACGAGCCCTTTGCGCCCACGCTGTACATTTCCTGCGCCAGCTTGCGGAAAAATGCCCGGTAGCTGATCGAATCCAGCAGCAGGTTCCTAAGCACCAACGCGGAAATCATGTACCGCTGCTGCATATCGTGCATTTCATCATGCGTCACATATTTATTGATCGGATTGCGCGTCCGGATCGACATCAGCATCTCCGAAATCTCATTCTTACAACCGCAAGAACGGCGGCGCACGCACCTTGCCGGCAGCCGTTTCGACTCCATCTTGCCGGTCTCAAAATAGGAACGCATCATTTCGACGATGCCCTGCGCAAGCTGATTGATGTCCTGCTTCACCGTCGTCAGCGGCGGCTTCATATACTCCGCGAAATCCGCGTCGTCAAATCCGACCACGGCCAGGTCTTCGCCGATTTCCCGCCCATGAAATTTCGCCACGCGGTAAACGGCATTGCACATCTCGTCATTTGCCACGACGATCGCGTCGATCTCGCTGCCACGGGCAAACAGCTCTTCCACGACATCATCCACATTGTTGGAATAATCACCGTAGACAATCATCGATTCCCGCACCGGAAGCCCGTGCTCCTGCAGCGAATCCCGGTACGCGGCCAGACGGATCTGCGCGCTTTCGCTGTCCCAGAATCCGGAGACCATCGCAATATTCCGCCGTCCATGGTACTCGATCAAATGGTCAATGTTCTGCTTCATCCCGCTGTAATTGTCAGTCACCGCATAATAACCGCCTTCCAGCACGGAATCATTTCCCAGAAAAATCACCGGTACCTTCGGCAGCCGCGACAGAAACGGCTCTGCCTCGACATTCGGGTGCGACGACATGATATTCCCATAGGCGACAATGATCAGATCCAGATCATCAAACACGCAGTAATCAAACACCGACAGCCAATGCCGGTCAAATCCCTCATCAAACGAAGAATAGTTCCCAAAAAACAGCGTCGATTCGATGCTCGAATACAGACGGATGTCTGCATCCATCCCTTTCATCTTGTCCTTTAGCGCCGTCACCAGCTCCCGCGGATAATCCGAACTGAAGCTGCCCGTCATCACGCCGACCACCGGACGCCTTTTTGTCCCCGCTGTCTTTTCCCCTTCCATTTTTGCCATTTCTTACCGGCTTTCTATATCCCCTGCCAAATCCATTACTCCTGTGCCGCTTCTTTCGGCGCGCCCTGCGCCTTCTTTTCCGAAAGAATCTTTTCCGCGCTGACGATCCGCACGCAGAGCGAAAACAGTTCCGCTGCCATTTTCAGATCCTCAAGCGGCGGATAAGACGGCGCGATACGGATATCCGAATCGTGCGGATCCTTGTGATAAGGCCAGGTCGCGCCTGCTTCGGTCATCGTCACGCCTGCTTTCTTCGCCTTGCTGATGATCTTTTTCGCGCATCCGTCCAAAGCATAGAAGGTAATGAAATAACCGCCGTTCGGCTTGGTCCAGGTGCCGATGTCAAGACCTGCAAGGTTCTTTTCCAGCGCATCCTCGACCGCCTCGAATTTGGGCCGTAAAATCTGGGCGTGGCGGCTCATATGCTGCATCAGCCCGTGGATATTCCCAAAGAAACGGACATGGCGCAGCTGGTTTACCTTGTCGTGCCCGATCGTCTGATGGGTCAGCTGCTTTTTGATGTCGACAAGATTGTTCTGCGAGGTCGCCAATGCCGCAATGCCGCTTCCCGGAAATGTGATCTTTGAAGTCGACGCAAATTTGTAGACCATATCGGGATTGCCCGCACGCTTACACTCGGCGAGGATCTCGGGAATGTAATCCTGCTGCTCATCATACAGATGATGCACACCGTAAGCATTGTCCCAGAAAATCCGGAAATCCTTTGCCGCAGGCTTCAGCCGCGCGAACCGACGCACCGTGCGCTCGGAATAGGTGGTACCCGAAGGGTTGGAATATTTCGGCACGCACCAGATCCCTTTGATCAGCTCATCGTTCGCGACCAGATCCTCGACCATATCCATATCCGGTCCCTCATCATTCATCGGTACCGGGATCATCTCAATCCCGAAATACTCGGTCATCGAAAAATGGCGGTCGTAGCCCGGCACCGGACACAAAAATTTTACGCTCTCCAGCTTGCTCCACGGCGTGCTGCCCATCACTCCGCGCAGCATGGCGCGCGATACCGTATCGTACATGACATTCAGCGACGAATTGCCGTAGATGATAATATTGTCCGGATGGTTCTCCATCATATCACCGAGCAGCTCTTTGACTTCCGCAATGCCGCTTAATACACCGTAATTCCGGCAGTCCGTTCCATCCTCGCAGGTCAGATCCACCTGGGAATTCAGGACATCCATCATCCCCATCGAAATATCCAGCTGCTCCGTGCACGGCTTACCGCGGCTCATGTCCAGCGTCAGATCCAGCTTTTGGAACCGCCGGTACTCCTTGTCTAACGCCTTCAATTCATTTTCCAATTCTTCAACTGTCATATCTGCATATCGTGCCATTCTTAAAACTCCTTTCCGTATTTTCCGGTGCGGATATCATCACACTCTCCTGCCGTTTTCGCATCCGCGGATTCATATTCCAAAAATCCTGCTGCAAAAAACGGAAATATTTTAGCACAATCTTTCAGACAATACAAATTTGACAAAACCGTTTCCGCCGAAATTCCCGTAAACAGAATTGTTTTCCCGCTTAAAACAGAGTATAATGTATCCGGTTGTGATTTCCTCGGAACAGACAGGAGGGTCTGTCTGGTTTCGCCATAAGAAATAGAAACGGACAGACGGTTATGATACAGAAAATGCCCCAGAAATTATGGCAGCTGCTGCTTTTTATCATCAATGTGGTAAAAAAATGTACAGTGGATCAGATCTCAGCGTATGCGGCGCAGACGGCATTTTTTATTCTGATGTCCGTGTTTCCGTTTGCGATATTCCTGCTGCAGATGATGCGGTTTGCGCCGATCGGCCAGGAAGACCTGCTCGCCGCCATCGATTCCATTTTCCCGGAATATCTGCTTCCGACGCTGCATGAAATCCTGCAGGAAATCTATTCCTCCGCCACCAGTCTCGTGACCGTCACGGTCATCACGACTCTGTGGGCGTCGTCCAACGCGATGCACGCTCTGACGCAGGGATTGGACCGCATCTGCAATTCCGAAGCCTGGCGGAGCTGGATCGTCATCCGGCTGTGGTCATTGGTCTACACCTTTGCAATGGCGGTCACGCTGGTCATCGCCGTCGCGTCCACCGTCTTCTGGCAGACTGCCCGCAGCTTTCTGATCCATTACCGGCCGCGCGGCGTCTCCCTTTCCACTTATTCCTCGGTGATACGCGGCGCTTATGCGATCATATTGCTGACATTGGTTTTTACCATCGTCTACCGTGTCTTTCCGCGCAAAAAACTGCGGTTTCTCGCACAGATCCCGGGGGCTTTTGTCGCAGCCCTCGGCTGGTATTTATCCTCCATCGGGATTTCCATCTATGTCACCAATTTCAACGCCGTCTCCATGTACGGCAGCCTGACGACTCTGGCGCTTGTCATGTTCTGGCTCTATTTCTGCAGCTATTCGATCTTCATCGGCGCTGAGATCAATGAAGTCCTGCGGAGCTACGGCGACTACTCTCCATCTTCGTAAATCCAGCGGAAAAAGCCGGAGCAATTGTCTCACTCCGGCAGGCTTCCTCTCTCAATATTCTTCTGTAATATCCGGTCTGTCAATTCGTACAGCTTTTCGGAACCATCCTTCGTCCGCCCCTGCCGTTCGTAGACCTGCTTTGCCGATACTCCATGCGCCTTCCAATCCCCGCCTCCATTGCTGTCATTGAGCATCAGCGGCTGCAGATTGTCCATCGCGCGGACAAATTTCGCTTCGGCCGTCTCATTTGCCTCAAATTCCTCAAACACGGCAGCAAGCTCTTCCTTCTGGTCCGGCGGAAGCAGTGAAAAGATCCGTTCCTTTGCCGCTGCTTCCCGCTCCTTCTGCGTTGCTTTCCCCGCCTCGTCGTAGGCATAAGTATCCCCCGCATCGATTTCCACGATATCATGGATCAGACACATCAGCATCACCCGCGCGATATCGATCTTTTGGTTGGAATATTCCCGCAGGACATACGCCATCACTGCCATATGCCACGCATGTTCGGCGTCATTTTCATTCCGTCCGTGTCCCGACAGATGCGTCTGCCGGAATACATTTTTCTCCTTGTCGATCTCCAGCGCGAATGCCATCTGCTGCTTCAGCCGTTCATCCATATCCGCTCCCTCTTAGTCTTGGTTTTATCCTGCCCTGCCGGATGATGATGTTGGTGCATTTTCTGCAACATCATTTTCTTTCATATTTGTAACGGCGTCAGGATGTTTTCCCTTAAAGGCAATTACGGCATCTATGAATCTCTCGCCGTATTTCTTGTATTTGGCCTCGCCCACTCCGGATACACCCAGAATCGCCTGTTTATCTGTCGGCGTCTTGATGCTCATATCAATCAATGTTTTATCGCTGAAAATGATATATGGCGGCAGTCCTTCCTCTCGGGCAATCGACAGCCGCAGTTTCCGAAGCGTCTCAAATAATTCATATCCCGCCTTTGTAAGAGAATCCGTGTTCTTCTTGCTGCGAGTCTTTGTCTGCCGTTCAGGTTTTCTGTCTTTATCTGTCCGGATCAGAATACGGGTATTCGGATTCTTCAAAGGCTCTATGTCACCCATACGGATCACACGGTATTTATCTGCTGTCTGATACAGATATCCATCCAAAAGCAGCTGGCTGACAAGGGATCGCAGTTCCGTTTCAGATCGATTCCTTAATGCGCCATAGGTCTTGTATCCGGTAGTGCCCAGTTCCTTTAGTCTGGCTCTGTTTGCTCCAAGAAGCGTACCAAGAACAACATTCAGTCCATATCTTCCTTTGGTTTCCCAAACGCAGTTGATAACGAGCTTTGCGTCCTCCGTCATATCGATCTCTGTAAACTCCCTGTGGCAATTGCCGCAATTATCGCACGGCTTTCCCCGTTTTTCGCCAAAGTATTCCAGAATATAGTTGCGCAAGCATCCCGAAGTCCTGCAATATCCCTCCATAAGCTGAAGTCTTTTTGCGTCGCGCTGTTTGATCAGGTCAATATCCTCGACAGGGACATCGGAAAAATCCTTATGATCGAGCAGAAACTTGTTTATCATGATGTCTTGTGCCGAAAAGAGCAGTATGCATTCAGAAGCTTCTCCATCTCGTCCTGCGCGCCCCGCCTCCTGATAATAGTTTTCCATGCTCTGCGGCATATTGTAATGGATCACGAATCGGACATTGGATTTATCAATGCCCATGCCGAACGCATTAGTCGCAACAATGACAGAGCTTCTGTCATAGATGAAATCATCCTGACTGGTTTTTCTGTCTTCATTATTCATTCCGGCATGATATCTTTGAGCGGAAACCCCGGCCCCTAAAAGCGTTTCATACAGTGAATCTACATTTTTTCTGGTAGCACAATAAATGATCCCGCTGTCATCCGGGTGCTTCCTGATATATTCCAGCACATAGTCATCTTTTCTTTTGACCGTCTCCACATTGAAATACAGATTCTCCCGATCAAATCCGGTGACAACGATCTTTGGATCACGCAATTTAAGAACACATGCAATATCTGTCTTTACATCCTCTGTTGCGGTTGCCGTAAAAGCGCTGACGATTGGTCTTTTGGAAAGTCTTTCTATAAAATCCACAATTTTCAGATAGCTTGGTCTGAAGTCCTGCCCCCACTGGGAAATGCAATGCGCCTCATCTACCGTGACCATTGAAATGTCCACTCTGTCGGCGAAGTTCACAAACTCGTAATTCTCCAGGCGCTCCGGCGCCACATACAGGAGCTTGTATGTTCCCTCCAAAGCTTTGGTATATACCTTTGCAATCTGTGCTTCCGTCAAAGATGAATTGATATATCCTGCATGGATCCCTGCCGCATTTAAAGCCTTCACCTGATCCTGCATAAGAGAAATGAGCGGCGATATCACAATCGTAATACCGGAAAGAAGCATTGCCGGTACCTGATAACAGATGGATTTGCCGGATCCCGTCGGCATAATAGCAAGAATGTCTTTTCCGCCTGCAATAGCCTCTATGATTTCCTCCTGCCCGGGTTTAAAAGAATCATATCCAAAGCATTGTTTTAAGGTTTTTCGTGCGTCCATATTCACTAGTCCTGCAAATCCATTTCATAACTACAGTTTCTCATTTTTTCAAGCCATAATTCCGTAATTCCTGATGGAAGGCTCTTCTTCTGGAATATTTCTTTTTGTAGTATTCCATCAAACGCTCCTTGGCATTTTCCTTGCCTCTTGACTCCTCCACTTCTCCGATTGCCGCAATATACGAGGCGCATTCGCCATAGTAGTTTCTGCGGTTGTTCTCCATGATCCCTTCCGTCCTCCGTTCCATCTGACGCTTCATGTCTTCCAGCCACCTCTCGGCATCTTCATCCGATAATTCACACTCGTGTTTCCATTCGCAAAACAGATCCCAAAACACATCATTATTGTCTTCCTTGCCATATTTTATTTTCGTTCCTTTCTGAAACGCTTCCACCTGAAACGCACAAGCGGATATGGCGCGCGAGCGCATTGCAGAGAGACCTTTCGGCAGGTCGCGCCCATTGTATATCAGGAGCAGGAACAACGCTAACCCCTCTTTCATAAATGTAGATGACCAGCCAAGTGCGCTCTTCTCATTTACGGCTTCATTCTGCACACTTTCAAATTCCTCTTCAAAGAACATAATTGAAAAGTATCCGGTATCATATAACGAGGTTTCTCTCTGCGCGTCAAGCAGGGCATGCAAACTGTAATTGCGAACTATCGTTTTTGTTTTTTCATACGAGTTCCGGTATATTTGCCTGACTTGTTCATGATATTTGTGCCAATCTTCCGTGCAGAAACGAAGCCGCATGTAATTGACAACAGACGCATCTGACCGAAAAGCCTCAAGCCAGCATGATTCCGATACCTTGCGATCATTCTTTTTCAATGCGTATTCCGCAGTTAGCAAAGCAATCTCGCTTCGGATAATCCAATTTTCAGGAAGCTTTTCCATAGCCTCCATTCCAATATAAAAATATCGGTTGCCCTCACTGCAATTTCTGTTTTTCTCAAGTATCTGCAAATACAATTCCGGATGTCTGTTCGCAAATTTTCGGGCTGCCTCCAATATCTGTTCTTCATCTTCGACCATCTCCTGTGCTTCCAGAAGCAGTTTCTTTGATCTCCGCTCGGTCTGATTGCCCAAATAGTCGATCCAGAGCGGCAAAAATTCGTCAAAATCGGGCAGGTCATGACTCCCTAGCTGCATGATTTCTTCTAAACTTACATCAAAGCACCGAAAGTTTCCCATCATGCAAAACATTTCCTCGACTCTGTCAGCTGGTTTATTTCCCATGTATGTCAAGAAAATTGACTCTCTAACGACATCCTTTAACGATCCGCTTAAAAGACCGTGTTCGTAAAGCTCGGTTACACCAACCGGCGAACCGTCATAATCGTTGTAATCGCCATCCACAAAAACCTCTAAAGCGGACAGCGTTTCCGCCAGTTCACAGCCCAAAGCGTAATTCTCGGCGTCAATGCTCTTGTGTATCATGTCAATTCCATCCTGTATGTCTGGCAACAGATGCTCAGGGTCTAAAAAAAGCACTTGCTCCGCATCCGAATTGTACCAGTCATCCCAGTCCTCATTGTACTCACTGTCAAGCGTTCGTTCGCCATTGTTAATATCTGTCAGTATGTCGATCATATGCCGGAGTTCGCCTGAAAAAGTGGCTGCATGGCTTGCATCTGCGGCTGAGCCCGCCACTCTTTGCGTCGAAATCTGTATTGTATCCAAAAAATTCTTTCTTTTGTTTTCCGATAAAGTCCGAGCCAGTTCATGAATAAAAGCCTCCAACTCTGACTTGGACATCCTGTTTGTCTGCGAATCAACTTGCTTTAAAAACTGAGGTAAGTTCATGTTCTCTCTCCGATCTTATATCTGGGTTTCCGTACTCTTTAAACAGCTTATTGCCGCTGCCGTTACCCTCCATTTTCGATGTGGGCTTCAAAATGTTTCCACAAAAAAACGCGTGACATTTGCTTTTCAGTCTAACACGGTAATAACTAAAAAGCAAACATCACCATATAAAGCGGCAGCGTCACGACTCCGTTTTCTGCCGTACCGACATTTCCATCAATGAATTTATATGCCGTGGATACATCTGTCTTATTTGCCAATATACTGTTCAATGAATTTGCCCGTTTATTCCCGCTTTTCACTTCAATGGGGATAACACGCCCGCTCTTTTGGATGAGAAAATCAATTTCTTTTTTTGTTGTGCCGTTTTTGTAAAAATAAAGAGGATAGCCTTTCTTATACAAGGCATCCGCAACAGCACATTCATACAATCCGCCCTTTGTATTGCCGGAAAGACCGTTTTCCACAACAAGCTGCTTCAATGAGAAATCTTTCATGGCCATCAATAATGAAAGGTCTGTGGTGTATGCCCTGAAGAAATCCTCTCTGGAATAATCGCCCAGATCAAATCTGATATCCGTCACCAGCCTGCATAGATGGATGATATCCGCCCGCACGAGCCATTCCATGCTGGAAAAATATTTTTGAGCGCGGGCTCCCCGTTCAATCTCCTTGTATTGGAACTTGTGATTTTCCTTGTCAAGAAGCTGCCCGGCAAGAGAAAGATAACATTTTTCCGCTTTTACCTTCTCCTCTGCCGTGGCATAGTGCGCAATATCATATTGATAATCCCTAAGCAAGGCCCTCTGTATCCTGTCCACTTCCCTGAAATCTTTTGAACGGACATATTCCGCTACTGCCGCAGGCATTCCGCCTGTAGCAATATATTGGCGGTAATAGCCCATCATCTGCGTGTTTATGGAGTCAGGAACAGGCCGCCTTTCTTCAAAAAAAGAATGGAGTGAATCAATCATATCAGCGGTCACTCCCATTCCCCACAGAAATTCCTCAAAATCGAGCCCATGCATATCCAGATAATCCACATATCCAACCGGATAGGATGAAGCCCTTTTATAATCAATTCCCAGCAGCGAACCGGATGCTATGACATCATATCGCCCGTCAACAGCCCAAAACTTAAGAGAAGTGACCGCCTCCCCGCACTCTTGAATTTCATCAAGGAAAATAAGCGTTTTGCCAGGCAATATCTTTTTGTCCGGAAACCGAAAACGCAGCGCCATAACCATCGCATCAACGGTAAGGTCCCCCGAAAAAATCTCTGCAGCGGAGGGCGTTTCCTTAAAATTTATTTCAACCGTTTCCTCAAAATATTCCTCAGCAAAACGCTCTATTAAAAAGGTTTTTCCAATCTGCCTGGCGCCTTGGACGATCAGGCATTTCCTGTTCTTGTGATGAACCCATTCTTCAAGTGAGTCCGTAAATTTTCGCTTGAGCATATCTGAAATCCCTTCCATGCTTATTCCATAATTGGATTCAGATCCAATCACCGTTGACCGCATGTCAACATTTTGGAAAATGCAAAATGCTTTCAGCGTCAACATTTTAGAAGTCTAAAATGTGCTTTGCATCAACATTTTGGAATTAATAAATATCCATCCATCAACATTTTAGAATATTGTAGCATAAAAAGGATGTCTTTTCAATATTTACTGCGAAATCCGATGCGCCCCCGCTCCCGGATCGACGACATAAAACTCCGGCTTCTTGCCGTACTTCTCCTGATACTTTTTCTCCGCTGTTTCTTTGTATGTATCCACGGCAGCTTCCTTGATGATGCTGACCGTACAGCCGCCGAAACCGCCGCCGGTGATCCGGCTTCCGACCACGCCGTCGATTTCCCAAGCCCAGCTTGTCAGATCGTCGATCTCCGGGCAGGATACCGCGTAATCATCCCGCAGCGATACATGAGACTCATTCATCAGCTTGCCAAAGGTCGCAATGTCATTCTGCTTCAACGCTTCCACCGCACGGATCGTCCGGTCGTTCTCATAGACGGCATGCTTTGCCCGTTTGCGCTTAGTCTCATCCGCGATCAGATCCTTGCCCTCTTCAAACTGTTCCGGAGAAAGCTCCCCGAGCGTCTTGATGTCGTATTTCGCCTGCAGATCCTGTACCGCCGATTCACATTCGCTGCGTCTCGTATTGTATTCCGAAGATGCCAGCTCATGCTTGACCATACTGTTGGTGATCACGATTTTTGCCGCGTCCAGCTTCAGCGGAAGATAATCAAATTTCATGGTATCGGTCTCAAGGAACATCGCAGCATTTTCCTTGCCCATTGCCGATGCAAACTGATCCATGATGCCGCACTTCATTCCGACAAAGTCACTCTCTGCGGTCTGCCCCAAAAAGGCGAGATCAAGCTGCTCCACCGCGTCAAAACCATATTGGTCTTTGATAAACAGTGCTGTCAGAACCTCTAATGATGCCGAAGAAGACAGACCCGATCCGGCAGGGATATTCCCATAATACAATACTTCAAAGCCTGTCGGAATCGTAAAGTTTTTCTCTGACATTGCCCAGATGACACCGCGCGGATAATTCGTCCAGCTGCCCTCGGCTTTGTTTGTGTAATCCCCAAGTGTCATCTCCTCGACCGCCGCGTCATTCATATTCAGGGATGCCATCCGTATCTTGTCATCGGTCCGTTTCCGGACTGCCGCATAGGTTCCCAGCGTCAGCGCGCAGGGAAACACATGGCCGCCATTGTAATCCGTATGTTCCCCGATCAGATTTACCCGCCCCGGAGCAAAATACAAGGCAACATCCCCGTCCCCATAAAGCTCCGAAAATTTCTCCCGCAAATTCTGCAAAATCTCTTTCTCCTGCATTTACCGCTCCTCCTTTAAGCCATGTCCATAAAACTTCCATTCAAAAGCTTAACAATACACTCATTCATTTGGCAACAAAAACTCCAAAAACTCCTGCACTCTCTCCACATGCGTTCCCTTACCCGACAGCGCCAGATACGCCTCTTCCTTGTAGCCCAGCGCGTCCTCATACGGACTGCCGGACAGCGAGATCCCGACCGGCAGCCGTCCCGCCTCCTCATCTTCATAATAATACAGACGGTCGCTGTAAGCCCCATAAATTACCGACGCGCGCTCATCGGTCAGATCAAGCACCCTCCCGCCCTGCGCTATCCCGCACAGATTGTCTTCGGTACAGATCACCGCGTCCGTCGTACCGGATTCCAAATAAGCGACAAGCTTCTGATAATATTGATTCATGAAATCCCGGTCATTTGACAGGTCAAAAAAATAGTTTGCATCGAAAACGATCCTCTCATCTGCAACATCCGCTGCCTGTATAAAATTCTCATATATTTCGGATCCAGCACCCACATTCCGGTATTCATTGACAAAAGCCGCATTCAGCCACGCGTCCGCCGGCCGCCGCACCCAGGCTGACAGAAAATATACACCCAAAAATATCCCGACGATAACGGCTCCTGCCAGCATCTGATGATTTCCAATCCATTCCTTAACGCGTTCTGATCGTTCTGACATATCAGACCTCTGTCTTAAAAATTGCCTTGCCAAAAGACAACTGCAATCTGTACATTGTTTCGGTTATGATAAACCCCGCACTCTTATGTCAGTATAACCAAGAGTGCGGGATTTAACAATACTGCTGCCGTAGGGTGACCATACGGCAATTATCCATCTTCCGGCATTTTATAAGCAAAATAGAATAAAACATTTAGAGGGAGTTTCATAATTTTCCGCCGGAAGTTGCGATACCCTCAATAAACTGCCGCTGAAAGATCAGATAGATCACGATCATCGGCAGAACAGCGATCAGTGAAGCTGCCATCAGCTGCGGATAATTCGATGTATATTGTCCCTGCATCGTCGCAAGCGCCGCCGACAAAGGCATTTTGTTCGCGCTCGTGTTGACGATCAGAGGCCACATCATATCTTTGTAGGCAAAAACTGCCGTAAAGATTCCCAGTGCGACCATCGACGACCGCGCCAGCGGTGCCATAATGTACAGGAAGGTCTGGAAAATATTACATCCGTCCAGCCGCGCCGCTTCTTCCAGGGACACCGGGAGCGACATATAGGACTGCTTTAAAAGGAATGTCCCGAACGCCGTCACCAATCCCGGAAACACCAACGCAAAAATCGTATCCGTCATATGCATTGCCGACACCATCGCGTACTGCGGAATGATGAAAATCTGAGCCGGTATCATCATCTGGAACAGGATCAGTGAAAACATAAAATCCCGTCCTTTAAATTGCAGCCGCGCAAATGCGTATCCTGCCAGCGTCGCCGTCAGCACCGCTGCTATCACACGCCAGAAGATCAACAGCAGCGTGTTCATATACAGCCGGAAAAAATCCATATTGTTCCAAACAGTCACAAACGCATCCGTCCGCCACTCACTCGGAAAGATCACGAACGGATTGACGCTCGTCGATTCAGTGACCGTCTTAAACGCTGTCAGAGCCATCCACAGAAACGGGATGATCATAATGATGGAAAAAATGATCAGGATGGCATGGATCACGGCTGTTGTTATCATTTGTTTGCGTTTCAAACTGCCTGTCATAACACATCCCCTTCCTTAATCATAATGCACCCACTTCTTCTGTCCATACATCTGCACCACGGTAATCAGCAGGATGACTGCCAGAAGCAGCATGACCATCGCCGCGCCATACCCTTTGTTGCCATTAGTAAACGCCGTCTGGTAAAACAGATACACCAGTGACTGCGTCTTGGGCAGTGCCGGATTGGTCCGGTCCATGACGACATACACAAGATCGAATACCTGCAGCGCGCCGATCACCCTTGTGACCAGTACGAAAAATATCGTCGGTGACAAAAGCGGTATCGTTATACTGAAGAATTCACGGATGCCTGATGCGCCGTCAATGCTCGCTGCCTCGTAGTAGTCACCCGGTATCTCCTGCAAGCCCGCTAAAAACAGCACCATGTTGTAACCAATGATCGACCATACGCCGATGACCGCCACCGAAATCCACGCGATCTTCGGATCGGAAATCCATTGGATATGTGTGCCGAAAATGTGGTTCAACAGGCCAAACTGCGTGTTGTAAAGCCACCGCCAGACCATTGCGACCGCCGCCGGCGCCGCGATCATAGGCAGGAAGAAAATTGTCCGGTATCCGGAACGGAATTTGATCTTCCGGTTCAAAAATACGGCAAGCACCAATGAGATCGCTATCGAAAACGGCACTTCGATGATTGCGTATTTAAAAGTATTCAGCAGCGACTGCCACACGGCAGGATCCTTGAGCATTGTCGCGTAGTTTTCCAGCCCGATGAAAACATTGCCCCTGCCAAAGTCACCGGTCTTGCAGAACGACTGGTAAATGGTCAGAAAGATCGGATAGATATTTAATACGATCAGTCCGAGCATCGTCGGCAGGATGAACGCCCATCCGTAGACAAACTGGTTCTTCTCCCAGGTCGTCATCTTCTTTTTGGGCACCGCCGCCTGTTTTGTCGATTCACTCATAGGCAGCCCCCTTACTTGTTCTCGCTGGCAATCATCTCATTCATCTGTGAAGCAATGTCTATGCAGACATCCTCCATTTTAGAAGGATCGGCCCAGGCATTCACAAGCTGCTCCTGGCACATCGTTGACCACTTTGTGCTGTTGTAGGTATAAGGGCGGAGTACAAGCTCATTGTCCGCATCTCCAGCTTTATCCTCTGTCACATCCATATAACCTGCCAGATTGAACAAATCCGTATTGTTTACCCAATTCTCGGAAGTACCCTCATATGCGGACATCGTCACGCCAAGATCTGCCTGCTTTTCCTGCATTGCCTTTGAACCGAACCACTCAAGCAGTGCCCAGCAGTCATCCGGGCGGTCGGTATTGGCAGCCGCGGACCATCCCAAACCGTTGATAATACTTACACGCTTGCCGGTATTGGCATTGAACGGAATGATCGCAATGTCACAGTTTTCCGTCATATAATCATTGTCCTTAAATCCCGCGATCATCCATGAACCCTGCGTGATCATTGCCACCTGACCGGACTGCATCAGCACATCCGTACCCGTCTCAGACATCACGGTCGGTTCCGGGCAGTATGCCAGCAGATCCCCTACATAGTCCATTGCTTCAAGCGTTTTCGGATCGTCATAACCGGAAGCCGAATGATCTTCGTTGACTACATAGCCGTCATTCGCATAAATCATGTTGTAATAGGTGTCCTGATCGTTCGACGGATTCATTGCGAAGCCGTACTGTGAGCCATCATCCTTGGTCAGAGCTTTTGCCGCTTCCAGCAGATCATCCCAGCTCCAGGTCTCATCGGGATAGGAAAGTCCTGCCTCGTCAAACATTGTCTTGTTGTACCAGAGCGCGACAGTATCGTAATCCTTCGGAATGGCGTAATGCTTGTCATCCATCGTATACAGCTCGGTGATCTCCGGCATATAGTTGTCAAGGTCGATCTCATCGCTTGCGGCAATGTAATCGTCCAGCTGCAGAAGCATATCGTTCTTCATATACATCTGTGAGTTGTTCGAATGCATCCAGAACACATCCGGCAGATCACCGCCCGACGCGCCGGACTCCAGCAGCGTCCAATAAGAATCCCAGTCCTTGACCTCGACCTTGGCCTCGATCCCCGTCTCAGCCGTAAAGTCATCGCAGATCTCCTGCAATCCCGCCTGCTGGTTATTGTCCCAGATGACAACCTGCAAAGCGTCTCCTGACGAACCTCCGGATGATCCGGAATCCCCCGATCCGCCGCCGCAGGCTGCCAGCGAGATTGCCATCACACCCGCCATCGCCATTGCTACAAACCTCTTTTTCATAACCCTCATTCCTCCTTAATTGTTTATATTTAGCATTTTCCACAGAAAATGCAGTGCCCAAAAATAAATTTTAGTGTATATTGCTCACATGGTCTATGGTTGTCTGTTTACCTTGTATGGAAAAATGTACAATCGTTCGAAATTCTTTCTGTAATCATTGACATGAAAAATACCGATGTGGTATCGTCTTTGATTATGAATAAATTATTTTCAAACGAAAGCGTCTTCGGCATCCTCTTCGGACATCTCGGAGACATCATCATTGTCAATCTGCTGTTTGTCGTCACATCCCTGCCGGTCGTGACGATGGGTGCCGCTCTATCCGGTATGAACTACGCCTTCTTAAAACGGCGGAGACTTTCCGATGAACCGATTTCCCGTCTGTATTTTGACGGCTTTAAAGCAAATTTCCGTCAGGCTACGGCTGCATGGCTTGCCACGCTTTTCGTGTTTGCCTTTTTTGCCGTTGACATCTATGCCTTTTCGGATAAAGGTCCGCTGACCAATCCGCTTTTGGCAATCATCTGTACGAGTGCCGTCCTCGTGTGTTATTTTACAGTGCTCTATCTGTTTGCCGTCATTCCCGCTTTTGACAATGACCTGCGATCCCTCGCCATACAGTCCTTCTCCTTTGCGGCCGGTCATCTGGCTCTGACGATACCGATGGCGTTCTTTCCCGCGTCCCTGATCGGGATCATGCTCACGGGAATCTCTGCTTTTGCCTTTGTCACATCCATGCTTCTGCTGTTCGGATGCGGACTGTTCGGCTGGCTGTATTCGTTTATTTATATCCGGGTGTTCTCCCCGTTTCTCGACTGACTGCGGTATTCGCTCGGGCTGATACCGAAATTCCGTTTGAACGCCTTGGAGAAAGCAAGCGCATCCTCATACCCGCAGCCCGCTGCCACATCGCGGATCAGATCATCCGTCTTTGACAGATGCTGTTTCGCATACCCCATCCGCACCGAGGTCAGATACTCCTGCGGCGACATCCCGACTTCCTTTTGGATCAGCTGCGTCAGATAACTCCGTGATACGCCGATATGCTCCGCAAGGTCGCGAATACGGATTTTCTCCTTGAAGTGCGTCTGAATGTATTTGACCGCGTAAATGCCATAGGCGGAAACTTTCTCTCCGTCGATATCCCCGGAACCGGACTGTTCCATCAGTGCCGCCAATGATTCCAAAAGCCACGCTGTCTCCCGAAGAGTTTCCGGTGTCTTTCGGTTTTCCTGCCGCAGCATTTCCTCAATATGCTGTTTGAGTTCGTCCTGACCGGTCGATTTTCGTTCTTCATCCATGGGCATTGTTTCCATGCAGGTTTCCTATTGGTTGAAAATATGATAATATACCAAAAAGCAACTATGAATAGCTTGAAATCGGTGGTTTTATACCATTTTGCTTTCTTTTCATACATTTGGTATAATTGACATAGAAGATTGCTATATTCGACAGAGAGGAGCCGGCATGGAGAATCTGTTCCATATCTTTCCGAGCAACAATTTCATCGATCTGGGGATGTATCAGATGGGTGCTGAAAAATGTGCACCTGGTCACAGTTTCGGTCCCGCCTCGCGGAACCACTTTCTGTTCCACTATGTGCTTGCGGGAAACGGAGTCCTGCACGCGCCAAATGCCAATGGTGAGCTGTGCCACTATCCTATAGGCCAGGACGAAGGATTTCTTTTGATGCCCGGGCATGTTACGACCTACATCGCGGACAGCCGGACACCTTGGGAATATATGTGGATCGAATTTGACGGCCTGCGGGTACAAGAAACTCTTGAGATTGCCGGCTTCTCTCTTGAAAATCTCGTTTACCGCAGCAAAAAGCCCGCACTGCGGGATGCGATGCGCAGCCAGATGCTCTACATTATCCAGCATGAAAACGCGTCCATGCTCGAACTGATCGGACATATGTACCTGTTTTTGGATCTGATGACACGCTCTCTGTCGGGAAAACCGATTCCAGCAAAAAGCCGCCTGCGCAATTTCTATATCCAGGAAGCGATCTCATTTATTGAAGAGCACTACCAGAGCGATATCTCGGTGGAAGAAATAGCAAGCAACTGCGGCTTAAACCGCAGCTACTTCGGCAAAATATTCAAAGAAGTGATCGGCAGCACGCCGCAAAAATTTTTGTTGAACTACCGTATGGTCAAGGCAACCGAGCTGCTGCGCCACACGGATATGCCGATTGCCGAGATCTCGCCGCTTGTCGGCTATCAGAACCAGCTGCACTTTTCACGGGCTTTCAAAGGACACTTCGGCGTCTCACCGCGGCAGTGGCGGAATGACAATAAGCTGGTATAAGGTCTGGTTATTCAGCCTCCCTTATGACACGGCATGGGTTTCCGACCGCCACGACACCTGCGGGAATGTCTTTTGTCACGATGCTGCCTGTGCCGACAACGGCATTCTCTCCGATCGTCACGCCCGGCAGGATCATCGCGCCTGCGCCGATCCACGCATTCTCCCCGATCGTGATGGGCTTGGCATACTGCAATCCCTTTTTCCGGGTCTCCGGTTCGATCGGATGATTGGCCGTGATCAGCGTCACATTCGGTCCGAACATCACATAATCCCCGACATAAATTGCCACATCATCCACCGCCGAAAGATTGAAGTTGGCGTAGACATGACTGCCAAAAAAGAGATTCTTTCCGCCCCAATTGGCATGAAACGGCGGTTCGATACAGCAATCCTCCCCCACACCGCCAAGCATTTCCCGCAGCAGCTCCTGCCGCCGCTTGGCTTCATCCGAACGAGTCCGGTTGTACTCCTCCATTGCCCGCAGCCCTGCCGTCTGCAGCGTCATAATTTCACCGTCCATCGGATCATACAGTTCACCTGCGAGGCGTTTTTCATTTTCGGTCATTTTGTACTCTCTATACTTTCATTAAACAAACGGATTGCTCCGTTGCTTCGCAACTCCCGCAATCCTAAATCGTCATTCACAATCCGGACTATCGTCCTACTTGTTCATGTCGATTTGACCGTCTGATATAACCGTGTAAATGCTTGCAAGCAATCATTTCACGGTTATATCATCCAGGTTTGTTTTCGTCAAGTGCCACTGATATGCCGCGTACTGGTTCATCACATTCGGCAGCGGAAGCCCGACACTCATCAATGCGTCAGAGGAATAGGTCTGCCCAAGCGTGTCATTGTAGTAATAGCAGTTTGGCGCAAGGCCTGCCAGCTTTACATAATGCGGCAGCGGATTGCACCGTTCATTCGTAATCACTGCAGACAGAAGCGCTTCACTCCCGTCCTCCGATACGACCAGCCATGCCGTATAGTCATCCGCAAACGGATCAGACAGACGGTAATAGTTTCCGTTGTGGATCAGCGGCGCGTATTTTTTGAAAACAGCAACCTGCTTTTTGATCTCACTGCGCTCTTCATCCGAAAGCAGCCTCGGATCCATCTCATAGCCATAAGTCCCTGCCATTGCGACGATGCTGCGCGTATTAAGCGGCGTCACCCTGCCATTCATCTCATTCGGGACTGCTGATACATGCGCTCCCATCGTTGACAGCGGATAACCAAACGATGTGCCATACTGGATACGCAGCCGGTCGATCGCGTCCGTATTGTCCGAGGTCCAGATCTGCGGCGTATAATAAAGCATCCCGGCATCAAACCGTCCGCCGCCGCCGCTGCAGCCCTCGATCAGCAGATCGGGATACCGCTGATTGAGCCGCTCCAAAAAGTCATACAGCCCCAGAATATAATCATACAGCACCCTGCCCTGCTCATCTGTCTCATGTGAAAAGACATCGATAATACTGCGGTTGTAATCCCACTTCAGATATTCGATGTTGCCGCAGTCCAAAACCTTGCAGGTCTGCTCAAAAATATAGTCCACAACTTCTTTTCGCGAGAAATCGAGCACCAGCTGGTTGCGGCAGCGCACCGGATTCCTTCCCGGGATGACAAATGCCCAGTCAGGATGCTTGCGGTATAAGTCGCTGTCCTCATTGACCATCTCCGGTTCAAACCATATCCCGAATTTCAATCCTTTTTCGTTGATCTTTTCTATAAACGAACCCAGACTTCCGCCCAGCTTTTCCTCATTGACATACCAGTCGCCAAGCCCGCTGTTGTCGTCGTCCCGCTTGCCGAACCAGCCATCGTCCATGACAAGCATATCCATACCAAGCTCTGCTGCCTGATCCGCAAGTCCGAGCAGCTCCTCGCCCGTGAATGAAAAATAGAACGCTTCCCAGCTGTTTAACAGCACCGGTCGCTCGATGTCACGCCACTTTCCGCGGCAGACATGCTTTTTGATACATGCGTGCAGCTGCTGCGACAATGTGGAAAAACCGCCCGTGCTGCAGCTTAAAATGACTTCGGGCGCAACAAAGCTTTCACCGCCCGAAAGCGGATACGAAAACTTTTCATCCATCAGACCAAGCTGCCACCGCGTCTGGTCATAGCCGTCCTTTTCACAAAGTCCGGTAAATCCGCCGCTGTAGACAAACTGCATGCTATAGCAGATGCCTGCGTGTTCGGTCGTGTTCTTTTCGCACAGCAGCATCATCGGATTGTACTGGTGCGACGATGCGCCCCGGCGGCTGCCAATGACCTTTGCCCCGTGCGTCACCGTTTCCCGCTGGAACTTTCTCTCCATCGCGTGCCGTCCATAGAAAGTCACAAGATCAAATTTTCCGGTCAGAAAGTCCAAATTGGCAGACAGCACCTTTTTCAGACGCAGCTTTTTGTCACCGTCATTTTCGATGATGGCACTGCGCGTGATAATATCATTTTCCGGAAGCACGCCGTACAACAGCCGCACCGTAAGTCTCGCCGCATCATCTGTCAGGACAACCTCCAGCGTCTGCGCTTCCTTTTCATCGGCATACACTGCCGGAAGACCGGGCAGGGCGTACTTGCCGTCACGGATCTCATGCGACTGGTAACGCAGGTCACAAGCGACCGATCCGTCTTCATTTTCCAGCACAAATGCCGGGGACCGGAAGTCGCCCATGCCGCTCGTCGGATACTCCTGCGGCAGCGCGTCATAAGAATATTCCCGGTGATTGCCGGCATCATAAATATTGCCGGATGTCCCCCTGTCCGCGTAAGTCAGCAGAAAGTCCATACGCCCCACGGCTTTTGCGCCATAATACAGATGCAGCAATACACCATACCGGTCAATCTGCAGCTGGTAAGTCGTATGCGCGGTATTCAGGGAAAAAGTTTTTGCTTCCGAATCGAAAAAAATAGAATCTGCCATAGTTGCTCTCCTCCAACACGGGTTACTTTGATCTTGCAATCATTAAAACACGATGTCGGCATTATCCATATAGCAGAATGGGCTGTAAAATTATGTATTTTTGTTGTTTTTTATATTTTGGTGAGATATATGTCGCAAAATGGTATAAATGGGATTTCTTATATTATATGACTATTCCAAGGCAAGTGCATAATTCTTACATATCCATTTGTAAAGCGCTCCGGCTTCTGTTAAACTGTAGTCATCAATTCATGCGCAATACAATGGCTTTCATGCAGGCGGGAGGGGAATATGAATAACAGGAAGCAGCGTCCGGTCATAGGGGTGATGACGGGACATTATCTGTCAGATTATCCGCGCACGATCATTTCGGAATTGTGGCGGCAGCTCAAAAAAATGGATTCTTGAAGAACATTCCCTTCCGATCCGGGATGAGCTGATCGTTTTCGGGGATTACCTCAACAATATAGATGAAATCGTTGAAGAACTGTTTTCAAAAAACGAGCGGATAGACGCCATAGTTTCATCAAATGACGAGATGTGCAATGCCGTTTACCGTGTAGTCAAAAAGCACGGACGCCGGATCGGGGAAGATCTTGCCGTGCTCGGATATGATGATGCGCCTTTTGCTGCCACAATGAATCCGCCTCTTACTACGATCCATCAGGATTATCGTTTGGAAGCGGACGGCGCCATAGGACTCGTCAGGGATTATCTGGACGGCAGAAGTCTTTCTTCTCTTTCTGTCCCTGCCGGAATTGTCATACGCGAATCCTGCGGCTGTCATGGAAATTCCGGCACCCTTAGCGAAAGTGCCCGCCCGAAAGATACCCATATCCAGTACGAGGAGCTTTACCAGACACAGATCCAGAACTTAAGTGCTGCTGTCACACTCCGCAATCTGTTGCTGGACTCTGTGAGCCTGAAAGCGTTCTTTGAAACTCTGGCAAAGGAAATGATTATTTCCGGCACGGCTTCTTCTTATGTGTTTTTATTTGATGAACCTATTTATATCGAAAAAAGCGAGGATTTCGTGCTTCCTGATACCATGCGCCTGTTTATGCGTCAGGACAGCCGCGACTTTGATGCGTACAATATGGATAATGCCCCTGTATACGGCCGCCATGCAGTGTCTTATGACATTTCGGATCCGGAGGGCTCAAAGATGACGGCCTCCTACCTGCTGTTTTACCGCAACTACCAATACGGAACGCTCATCGTTGAAACGGAGCCGGACGACCTTCGGTTCTACTATACCATGTCTCTTCAGATTGGCAGCGCGCTGCGCTATCTGACTCTGGCACTCAGACAGCAGCGGATCAACCGGACACTGCAGGAGCAGAACCAGATTTTGGATTTTGCCGCATACCATGACGAGCTGACCGGACTGTACAACCGCGCCGGTGTCATGCAGCAGATGCTGCAGACGATCCGCGAGGATGAATCCGCGCAATATGTCGCAGTCATGGGAGATCTGGACCATTTAAAGCAGATCAATGACACCTTCGGACATGATGCCGGGGATTCCGCGATCCGCATGGTTTCCAAAGTATTAAAGGATGCCTTGCCCAAAGGCAGCCCGCTGGGGCGCAGCGGCGGCGATGAGTTCACCGGCATGTTCCGCATGACAGAGGGCATTAAGCTTGAGGACATTCGATCCTATATTAAGACTTCCTGCGAGCAGTACAATGAGACTTCCGGCAAGCCGTATTATCTTGGGATTTCTGTCGGATTCCATGTATTTACATATTCTGAGGATACGGAGCTTTCCGCAATGCTCAAAAAGGCTGACGGACATCTCTATGAAGCCAAAAAACTCCGCAGAAGCAATGTGATACGAGGCTGACCCTCTCACTCCTCGGGAACATAAATCGAATAGGGAATGTAGAGCTTGTTGTGAAGATCATTTTCTTCATCATAGGCGTAGCCTTCCGTACCTGCCAAAAGGTCGCTGCCCGCAGAGGCGTTTTGCGCCATCAGCGCGATACACTCCGCCATGCCGTCTGCGTCCTGCACGATCGTGCAAGTCATAACGCCCTCACCGATCAGCTGCTTTGCCGCTGCCGTCGCGTCTACGCCAAACACGGGTATCTTTGTTGAGGCCTTGTCCTTTGGCTGATTGTAACCGACTGCCTGCAGCGCGCGGATGCAGCCTTCGGCCATATTGTCGTTGTTGCAGATGACAAGCTCGATCATGTTGCCGTTGTCTTCGTTGTACTGGGACAGATTGGTCATCATATAATCCTGCGCCGAAGTCAGTGACCATTTGCCAGTCAGGTCGAGCTGAAACTTGTCTACCGAATTCTGGTTGAAATAATACAGATCGGGATGGCCGCCCGCATTCAGAAGCTTATCCGCATCTTCGACCGCGTATTTCGTGCGGTAGATCGCTTCCGCGTTTTTTGCCTCCCCTTTGAACATCGCGTAGCTGATCTGTCCGTCCTTGTTCAGATCCGTCTCTTCATAGTGATTCAGCAGGTAATCCCCGATCATCTCACCCTGCAGATGCCCTGCTTCCGCAGGATCTGTCCCGACAAAGGCGACCGTATCATAATAATCGAGGATCACGCCCTCATCGCCGTCCGCCTCAACCGGACGGTTGAAAAAAACGACCGGGATCCCTGCCCGCTCTGCCCTGAGGCAGATCGCATCGGATGTGTCTGACGAACCGGAGTTGACCACATTGACGATCAGAAGATTGACATGCGAAGAAATCGCCGACTCGATCTGCGCGTTCTGCACGGACTGGCTCGACTCGGCATCAAACTCATTGTAGGCGATCCCCGCCTGCACCAGCCTTTTTGTCAGCGCGGTACGCACCGACGAAATATAGACATCGGAATAATCGTAGTAAAAAATTGCAGCATTAAACGCCGTGCTGTCTTCGGGAAACGCCGTCACCTTTTCCTGCCGGTCCTTGTGCGGCGCGCACGCCGAAAGCAGCAATGCCGTCGCCGTTGCCATCGCTATCGCAAATACCGGAAGTCTTTTGCCTGTTCTTCTCATGTCAGTTCCTCTGTTTTTGCCCATACTACGGCACGACCGTCTGGATCACAGTCAGCTCTCCCTTTATGGAAAATGCCCCGCTGCCGGCAGTCAGCAGGACGCTGTCCCCCTTTTTTACGGAAAGCGTCTCGCCGTTACTGTCCACCGTTCCCTCACCGTCTGTCACCAGAAGCGAAACAAAGCTGTCTGCCGTCGCGTTGCCATCCAGTCCCGCGGCGTCAATCCGCAGCAGATCGACCTCAAAGCAATCACAGACTCCGATATGTCCGCCAAAATCATAATCCGTCTTCGGCGGAGCAAGCTTTGCCACATCGAGAGCTTTGTCGATATGCAGTTCACGCTGCCTGCCGTCCGCGCCGACACGCCCATAATCATAAACACGGTAGGTCACATTGGAATTCTGCTGGATCTCCGCGATCACAATCCCGCCGCCGATCGCATGGATCGTGCCTGACGCAATAAAGAACACATCCCCGGGCTTCACGGCTACCATGTTCATCACTTCGTCGAGCGTCTCTTCTTCAATGTGCTTTTTAAATTCCTCTTTGGACACCTCGCAGCTGCAGCCGTAGCACAGCCGCGCTCCCGGCTCCGCAGCGACGACATACCACATCTCTGTCTTGCCGTACTGGTTCTCATGCTCCCGCGCGTACGCATCATCAGGATGCACCTGCACGGACAGATCGCCTTTCGCGTCGATCAGCTTGATCAGTATCGGAAAATCCTCAAACTTCCCGCAGTTTGTCCCCAGAATGCCCTTTCCATATTTTGCAATGTACTCCGGCAGCGTCAGTCCCGCGTCCGCGCCTGATGCGATCACGCTCGGTCCGTCCGGGTGTGCTGACAGCTCCCAGGTCTCTGCCAGGTTCTCCCCGTCAAATTTCTTGCCAAATTCCTCGATCAGCTTGCGCCCGCCCCAGATTGCCTGCTTTTTCGCCGGTTCCAGTTTTACGATTGCCATTTATTCGCTCCTTTCTGTACTGAATCTACAACTCCAAAAAATAGGGACAGATGTTCTCAAAATGCCCGTCCTTCATCCGAAAGCCGTTCGGGATTACGCCAAGCTGCTGAAATCCGAGTCTCTCGTACAGATGCCTTGCATGTGTATTAGACTCTACAACGGCATTAAATTGCAGTATGCCGAATCCGCACTGTTTTGCCTGCGCGATACAGTCGGATACCAGCTTTTCCCCGATGTGCAGTCCCCTGCATTCCGAAGAGACAGCAAAGCTCGCATTGCAGATATGCCCGCATCGTCCGACATTGTTGGGATGGAGAATATAAAGTCCGACGATCTTCTGCGGATCGCATTCTGTATCTTTCCGGGAAGCATCCTCTGCCCCCTGCGGCGATCCGCTGACACTGTTTGCAGCCGCCTCTTCGACCGCTACGGCAGACAGGGTCTGTCCTGCGAAAAAAGTCTTCCCGCTTTCTTCGTCCAGCAACTCTTCCTGCGGAAACGCTATGCCGTCTTCAACAACTTCGTTCCAGATCGCGATCATCTGAAAGAGGTCAGAATCCTTGTAAGGCCGAACGGTAATTGCATCCATCACTGTATGTCCTCCAATATTTTATCCACTTTACCAACAACGCTTTTTAAATGCTCTCAATCCATAAAAACCGAATAATCCCTGTCATACATCACATCGATCATCTGCTGTTTTAGCACATCCGCCTTAACATTCGACAGCAGATATTTTTTGACATATGCCTTGCTTTTGCCGGGATATCTGTATAGACTGTTTTTTTTTGCAGGGCGGCAAGCTCCCTTCTCCAAAGCAGCGACAACTGATTGGCAAGCTTTACCTTGGGGCTGCTGTCTGCCTCCCGCAGCAGATAAAAATCCAGCCCGTCCCCTTCCGGCTCTACGGTAATGACGCCCCAGTATTCCGGCACATGCTCCCTGATATGATGGGCGTGTCTGGTTCCCACGACGACAAAATTCTTGTCAAAAAAACGGTCGTAATCTTTTACCTGGCGCGCCAGACGCTCATAAGTATCCGCATCGCTTTTTATTTCCACGCCGGTCAGACCGCCCTCTGTCACAACGACAATGTCCGCCCTGGATTTTCCCATCGTCAGTTCTTCAAAAAAACGCACCTTGCCATACTTTTCTTCGAGATACATGCACAGATCATCCCGTATGTCCGCATCGCGCAAAATCTGTTTCATCGTATTTTTTTTCCTGTTTTTGCAGTTTTCTCCATGCAAAAAGTCCTATATTCAGCCACAGCTCCCTTATGTTTAAATCTTCAGAAATTACTTAAAATAAGGGATCGCCGAAAAACAGGCAATCCCCAAAAAGTGGACTAGGCGGGAATCGAACCCGCGTCCAAAAATCCGTCCCCTGTCCTTCTACGAGCGTAGTCCGTTGTTAAGATTCCCCCGCGCATCCGAAAACGGACATCCAAATGCGGTCGGTAGCTTCATATTACGCCCTTGCGCGCAAAGCTTTGCGCAAGTCGTTTCCTATCTGGTCGAAGCCCGGATCCAAAGGGATAGGTACCCTTGGGCGGACTGCTGCCAAATTAGGCAGCGTATGCTAATTCGTAATCGTCAGCATTTAATTTTAAGGTTGGAATTTGACGCATCCCGTGCGGCTCGCTTCTCCAGCTTCAGAATCCCTGTCGAAACCTTTACTAGCCCTTTTGCATGGTAAGATACTGATCTCATCAAAGAAGTACCCATGCACTACTTATACTATACGACAATGCAAGCATATTTTTCAAGGTATCCATTCAATTTTCCGAAATTATTCATATACAGCCCGGTTCTGTCTACCGCAGGTTTCTGACCTTGAAATCCCGCTCCGCTTCCCTTCTCTGATCCTTTTTGGCAATGTCGTGGCGCTTGTCATAAAGCTTCTTGCCCTTCGCCAACGCGATTTTCAGCTTTACCAGACCGCCGGAAAAATACACCTCAACCGGCACGATCGTATAGCCTTTTTGCGCGATCTGTCCGGTCAGCTTGCGGATCTCATGCCTGTGCAGCAGTAATTTCCGCGGGCGGATCGGGTCTTTATTCATGATGTTGCCCATCTCATACGGGGAAATGTGCATCTGGTAAATGACCGCCTCGCCGTCCTCGATCCGTATGAACGCTTCCTTGATCGAACATTTCCCCATGCGCAGGGATTTCACCTCGGTACCGACCAATGATATTCCTGCCTCATAGACCTCTTCGAAAAAGTAATCATGACTTGCTTTTTTGTTGTTTGCGATGAGCTTTCGGCTTTTTTCTGCCATGTTTTATCCTTTTCTTGTCCGGCTTGTGCCGTTCCTGCCTGTGTTCTTCGTAAAGTGAAAAATCCAAAAGTCTTGCCTCTATGTCAGCGGCATCCACCCGGATCGTCACAACATCTCCCAGTGTGTAATGCCGGTTGGAATTCTGCCCCACCAGCTCATAAGTATCCTCAAAATACTCGTAATAATCCCCGCGCATCAGGCGCATCGGAACCATGCCCTCAACCGTGTTGGGAAGCTCCACATACATCCCCCACGCCGTCACGCCGGAAATCTTTCCTTCATAAATCTCACCGATATGATCCGCCATGTACTCGATCATCTTCATCTTGTCCACTTCGCGTTCCATATCGTCAGCCCGGCGCTCCGCCTCACTCGCCTTTTTCGCAAGCTCCGGCAGGATCGCCTCATAATGCGCGCGGCGTTTCCGTTTCAGCTTGCCATGCAGCTGTTCTTTGATGATCCGGTGGACGATCAGATCCGGATAGCGCCGGATCGGTGAAGTAAAATGACAGTAATGCTCTGCCGCCAGCCCGAAGTGACCGACATTTTCCGGAGCATACTCCGCCCGCTGCATGGAGCGCAGCACCAGCACGGACAGCAGTCCCTCTTCGGGTCTGCCCTGCACCTTTTTTAACAGCTTTTGCATATCCTTTGGCGAAGCCTCCTTGCCCGAACCGCCCATCGTCAGTCCAAAGCCTGCGATAAGCTTACGCAGGGAAAGCAGCTTCTCTCCGTCCGGCTTGCCGTGATTGCGGTACAGAAACGGAATCTTTTTCGAGAAAAATTCTTTCGCTACTGTCTCATTCGCCGACAGCATGAAATCCTCGATCATCAGCTCGGCTATGCCGCGTTCCCGTGCCTCGACAGCGATAGCATGGCCTGTACGGTCGAGCCTGATCTTTGCCTCAGGGAATTCAAAATCAACCGAGCCGCGCTTTAAGCGTCTGCGGCGGATACGGCGGGACAGATCCTGCATCAGATAAAAATCCCCAAGCATGTCCGCATACCTGACGCACAGCGTCCGGTCTCCATGATTTAAAATCTCATTCACATCATGATAGGTCATGCGGTGCGTGACGCGGATCACCGATTCCGCGATCTCATATTTTACCACCTTGCCCTTTTTATCGATCCGCATGATGCAGCTTAGCGCGAGCCTGTTCTCACCCTCATTCAGCGAACAGATGCCGTTGCTTAAGATGCGCGGCAGCATCGGGATCACACGGTCCGTCAGATAAATGCTCGTGCCGCGTTCCTTTGCCTCCCGGTCAAGCGCGCTGTCTTCTTCAACATAATGCGACACATCCGCGATATGCACTCCGAGAATATAATCATCCCCCTCACGCCGGATCGACACCGCATCATCAAAATCCTTGGTATCGTCGCCGTCAATGGTCACCATATTCACGCCGGTCAGATCCAGCCTGCGCCGGATATCCCTCTTTTTGACCGGCACCGAAACCTTTTTCGCTGCTGCGGTCACCTCTTTGTCGAAGGTGGTCGGCACGCCAAATTTTTTCACCACCGACAGGATATCCACGCCGGGATCGTCCTTGTAACCGATGATCTCTGTCACTTCTGCCTCTGGCAATTTCGTCTCACTGCCGTAGGAAAGCATACGGCAGACGACCTTTTGTCCGTCCTCTGCCCCACGGCTCTTGCGCGGCGAAATGTGGATCTCCTGCGGCAGCTTTGCATCATCCGGACGCACATAACCGTCCCGCCCGGACTGTTCGTAGACACCGACCACCGAGGTCACAGCCCGTTCGACTACGGCGACAACCTTTGCCTCTTTGCGATGCCCGTCTCGCCCATAATTGCCTGCTTCCAACGGCACGATCCGCACCGTATCCATGTGAAACGCGTCCGCCACATCGTGGCTTCCGATATAATAATCTTCCTCTTCGCCCTCGACGGTCACGAAGCCGAAGCCCTTTTTATTCTGTCGGAACAATCCGATCCTTTCCTGCTTTGCGATAATGATCCCTCCTTAAACGAAATCTCACTAAACGGCATTACCTGCTACGATAATTCATCTGCTAAAAATAAGAACCACCGAGCAAATCCCCGGTGGTCCTTTCAACTCATAAGCTCCCGATACACAATACTGCGGCAAGTACAAAGAACAACAGCACCAGCACGCTGGTCGCCCTGACAAGCATACCCTCACGGGAACGCCCTTTGTTCTTGCTCCAGTAGCTTTCCAGATTCTGTCCGCCAAGCGAACCAAGTCCTGCTGACTTTCCCTCCTGGAACAGAATGACCACGGTAAGAACCACACTCACAATGATGAATGCTACCATCAATGCTGTTTTCACCATTTTTATCTACCTCCAAAACACATCATAGATGACAAGCAGAGATTATAACATAGTTAAATCGGGATTTCAAGCTGTCATTTTACGGTTTTTAGTATGTTTTTAGTACGCGGTTTTTAATATGCTATACCCTGCGCAAGCATGGCTTCCGCAACCTTCTCAAATCCGGCGATGTTGGCACCAACCACGAGATCGCCCTTGTGACCGTACTTTTCTGCCGCGTCATAGGATGCGTGGAAGATGTTTTGCATGATGTCCTTGAGCTTCTCGTCCACCTCTTCAAAGGTCCAGGAGAGACGCTGTGAGTTCTGTGACATCTCAAGCGCGCTGGTTGCCACGCCGCCTGCATTGGATGCCTTTGCCGGTCCGAACAGGATGCCCGCATTCTGGAATGCCGCGATCGCCTCCGGAGTGGACGGCATATTAGCGCCCTCTGCTACTGCCATGACGCCGTTGTCGATCAATGCCTTTGCGGAATTCTCATCAATCTCGTTCTGCGTCGCGCAAGGCAGAGCCACATCACACTTGATCGTCCAGATGCCGCTGCAGCCTTCGGTATAGGTCGCGGACGACACGCGCTCCGCGTACTCCTTGATCCGTCCGCGCTCAACTTCCTTGATCTGCTTGACGACATCAAGCTGGATGCCTTCCGGATCATATACATATCCGTTGGAATCTGACATCGCAACGACCTTTCCGCCAAGCTGCGTCGCTTTCTGTGTCGCATAAATTGCCACATTGCCGGAGCCGGAGATCACGACCGTCTTGCCCTTGAAGGAATCCGACTTCATGCACTTAAGCATCTCTTCGGTGTAATAGCAGAGTCCATAGCCGGTCGCTTCGGTACGGGCAAGAGAACCGCCATACGGCAGACCCTTTCCGGTCAGAACCCCGGTAAATTCATTGCGCAGCCTCTTGTACTGTCCATAGAGGAAACCGATCTCACGGCCGCCTACGCCGATATCGCCTGCCGGTACATCCGTATCTGCGCCGATATGCTTGGAAAGCTCTGTCATGAAGCTCTGGCAGAAACGCATCACTTCCATATCCGACTTGCCCTTTGGATCAAAGTCCGAACCACCCTTGCCGCCGCCGATCGGAAGCGTCGTCAGGCTGTTCTTGAAGATCTGCTCGAAGCCCAAGAACTTGATCACGGAAAGATTCACGGAAGGGTGGAAACGCAAACCGCCCTTGTACGGCCCGATCGCTGAATTGAACTGCACACGATAGCCGCGGTTGACCTGCACCTTGCCATTGTCATCTACCCAGGGAACGCGGAACATCACGATACGCTCCGGCTCAACCAGACGCTCGATCACGCCCATTTCCTGAAGCTTGGGATTCGCTTCGACCACCGGCTCTAAGGATTCAAGCACTTCGCTGACTGCCTGCAGGAATTCCTTCTGCTCGCCGTTGCGCTCAACCAAACCATCGTAAATGCCCTGTAAATAACTGTTCTTGATTGCCATTGTTACTCTCCTTCCGTTTTACTATGCTTCGCTACTTCGTTAAACACAATGAAGTATTATACTACTTTGTAACCGATTATGCAAATCACACGGAAATCTCTGCCGTCATCCCCAGGGATTCTTTATTTTCATCCAGCACCGGACGCACGACATCCCTTAGATAATTCGTCACCTGGGACGGTGCCCTGCCGACATATTTCTCCGGCTGCATTGCCGCCTTGAGTTCATCAAGCTCCAACGGAAATGCGTCATCCTCTGCGATCAGTTCCAGCAGATTGTTCTCTTTTCCGTGCTCCTTGACAGTCTTTCCTGCCTCCATCGACAGCTTCCGTATCTCCTCGTGCAGCTCCTGCCGGTTGCCGCCCTGCTTTACCGCGTCCATCATAATGTTTTCCGTCGCCATAAATGGCAGCTCAGCCATTAAATGCTTTTCAATGACCTTCGGATAGACCACCAGCCCGTCCGCCACATTCAGGCACAGATCAAGCACGCCGTCCGTCGCCAGAAAGCCTTCCGCGATCGACAGGCGCTTGTTCGCCGAGTCGTCCAAGGTCCGCTCAAACCACTGCGTCGCGGAAGTAACCGCGGGATTTAAAGCGTCAATGATAATGTAGCGCGACAGCGACGCGATCCGCTCGGAGCGCATCGGGTTGCGCTTGTACGCCATCGCCGAAGAACCGATCTGGCTCTTTTCAAACGGCTCCTCCACCTCTTTTAAATGCTGGAGCAGCCGGATGTCGTTGCTCATTTTATGCGCGCTCGCCGCAATGCCGGCAAGGACATTCGTCACACGCGTATCCAGCTTTCGGGAATAGGTCTGTCCCGATACCGGATAGCACGCGTCAAAATCCATCTTCTTCGCGATCATCGGATCGATCCTGTCGATCGTCTCTTCATCCCCGTCAAACAGTTCCATGAAGCTCGCCTGCGTACCGGTCGTGCCCTTTGAACCAAGCAGCTTCATCGTCGATATGACATAATCCAGATCTTCCAGATCCATCATAAATTCATTGATCCAAAGTGTCGCCCGTTTGCCGAGCGTCGTCGGCTGCGCCGGCTGGAAATGGGTAAAGGCGAGTGTCGGCAGATCCTTATATTTATCCGCGAAATCCGCCAGACGGCTGATCACATTTAAAAGCTTTTTGCGCAGCAGCCGCAGCCCTTCCCGCATGATAATGACATCGGTATTGTCGCCGACATAGCAGGATGTCGCCCCCAGATGGATGATCCCTGCCGCCTTCGGGCACTGCTGTCCGTATGCGTACACATGGCTCATGACATCGTGCCGCACTTCTTTCTCTCTGGCTCTTGCCACATCGTAATTGATGTCCGTGATATGCGCCTTCATCTCATCGATCATCGCCTGCGTGATGACCGGCTCGCCGTCCTGCGACAATCCAAGCTCCATCTCCGTCTCAGCTAATGCGATCCACAGCTTCCGCCAGGTCGAAAACTTCATATCCTGCGAAAAAATGTACTGCATCTCCTTGCTCGCATACCGCTGTGACAGCGGGCTTTCGTATCTGTCCGTGCTCAATTCGTCTCCTCCTTATGCCAAAATCTGCCGTAAAAAACTATTTTTCATATTCTCCCCGGATATCCTCTTCCGGTGCTTCATACGGGTATTTCCCGGTAAAGCATCCCATGCAGATGCCTTTTCCATTTACCATCTCAGGCAGTCTTTCCACCCTCAGGTAGCCAAGCGAATCCGCCCCGATCACCTTGCGGATATCCTCGATCGAGCGGTTGTAGGCGATCAGCTGCTCCCGCACCGGAATATCGATGCCAAAATAGCACGGCCAAAGGAACGGCGGCGCCGCGACCCGCATATGCACCTCTTTTGCGCCCGCCTCCCGCAGCATCGTCACGATCCGGTCAGAAGTCGTCCCGCGCACGATCGAATCATCGATCATAATGATCCGCTTGCCTTTGACCGCCTCGTGCAGCACATTGAGCTTGACTTGTACAGCCGACTCCCGGTTCTTCTGCTTGGGACTGATGAATGACCGGCCGACATACGCATTCTTCACAAACGCCGTGCCGTAAGGAATGCCGGACTCCAGCGAATAACCGAGCGCCGCCGCCCGTCCCGATTCCGGCACATCCACGACCAGATCGGCTTCCACCGGTGAATCAATCGCCAGAAAACGCCCCGCACGGATGCGGCTGTCATAGACCGAAATCCCGTCAATCGAGCTGTCCAGTCTCGCGAAATAAATATATTCGAAAATACACCTTGCCTCCTGATCCTCAGGCAAGCAGTGCGAGGTGTCCGATACGACCTTGCCGTCCGCATCCACCGTCACGATCTCGCCCGGCAGCACATCCCGTATGAATTTTGCTCCGATCGTCTCCAGCGCCGATGACTCCGACGCAAAAATATAAGTATTGTCCCGCCTGCCCAGGCAGAGCGGCTTGAACCCGAAAGGATCCCGGACCGCGATCAGCTTCCGCGGACTCATGATCACCAGTGAATACGCTCCCTGCAAGCGGTTTACTGTCCGGCTGACGGCCTCTTCCACGGATTGGGAACGCAGCCTCTCCCTGGCGATCACATAGGCGATCGTCTCTGTGTCGATCGTCGTCTGGAAGATCGCGCCGGTCTGGGAAAGCTCTTCCCGCAGCTGGTTCGCATTGATCAGATTGCCGTTGTGCGCCAACGCCAGCGTGCCCTTTGCGTAGTTTAAGACCAGCGGCTGGGCATTCGCCAAGGTCGATTCACCCGCCGTAGAATAACGGACATGCCCCACGCCGAGATTGCCGTGCAGCTTTTCTAAGACCTCGCCCGTAAATACCTCATTGACCAGGCCCATGCCCTTCATCGAATCCACCCTGCCCTTCGGACCGGATATGTCCGACACCGCAATACCGCAGGACTCCTGCCCTCGGTGCTGCAGGGCAAACAGCCCATAATAGATCGAAGATGCCACATCATTCCCGCCGAGATCGTACATCCCGAATACGCCGCACGCCTCGTGGATTCCCTTGCCCGAAACGGTATCCTTCTTCATCGCCAAATTCGTTTTCTCCTTAAAAATTCGTATGTTATTATCCGGCTTACACTGTCAAATGTTTGCACCCCAAATGGCAAACTCTCCGCAGAGATGTCAGTGCTGTCACCCCTGAAACCGTTCTCCCGTCAGCAGGAAAAATGCCTCTTTGTACTTCTCCACCGTCCAGTCGATCACTTCCTGCGGAAGCAGATAATCGCTTTCGGGATGCTCTTTCAGCCAGTCCCGCACGAACTGCTTGTCAAAGGACGGCTGGCTCTGCCCCGGCACATAGCCCTCTTTCGGCCAGAACCGCGAGCTGTCCGGCGTCAGCATCTCATCCGCAAGCACGACATTTCCGTCTTCGTCCAGTCCGAATTCAAACTTCGTATCCGCAATGATAATGCCTTTTTCCAGTGCGTAATCCGCGCACTTTTTATACAAAGTCAGTGTTGCGTCTTTTAAACGCGTCGCATACTCCATGCCCTTGCCCGGATGCAGCTTCTCCAAAATCTCTGCCGTATCCTCAAAGGTAATGTGCTCGTCATGCAGTCCGATCTCGGCCTTGGTCGTCGGCGTATAGATTGCCTCCGGCAGCTTATCCGATTCCACCAGCCCCTCCGGCAGTTTGATCCCGCAGACCGTACCATTCTTCTGATAGCTCTCCCACCCCGTGCCGGTAATGTACCCGCGCACGATGCACTCAATCGGCAGCATTGAAAGCTTTTTGCACTTCATGCTCTTGCCTTCGTATTCCGGCTTCCTGAAATACTCCGGCATATCCGCCGTATCCGTGGAGATAAAATGGTTGCCGATCACATCCGCCGTATAGTCAAACCAGAATTTCGACATCTGCGTCAGGATCGCCCCTTTGTCTTTGATCACATTTTTCAGGATCACATCAAAGGCGGATATCCGGTCTGTCGCTACCATAACGATCGCATCGCCGATATCATAGACCTCGCGCACCTTTCCCTCTTTTGCCGGCTTTAATTCTTTTACTTCCATTTTAAAATAAACTCCTTTCCTGCCCATTTATCCTCTGAAACCAAACCCTGCAGTCAGCCTTTCGTATCCGCAAAAACTCATTCTTCATTCTCTAAACGCGCGCGCACCCTTGCCTCCGCTTCGTCCGCCCCGGCATATCCGGTCTCCTTTGCCATCTGATAATAAGTCAGTGCCGTCTGCAGGTTCTGCTCCACGCCGTAACCGTTCTCATACAGATATCCCAGATTGACCTGCGCCTTTTCATAGCCGAGTGCAGCCGCAAGCTTTTGATAGTACACCGCCTGCTCAAAATTGGTCTCTACGCCATGTCCGTTGAAATACATGCAGCCGATCTCATTGAGCGCCGGCGCGTAATCCTGCTGTGCCGCCAGTTCAAAATAATCCAGTGCCCGCGCATAGTCAATCGGCATGCCATAGCCCATCTCATACATAATACCGAGATAATACTGCGCCATCGCGTAACCGTCATCCGCTGCCGTCTCAAACTGCTCCCGTGCCGCGCTCCGGTCAGCGTCAACGCCGATCCCTTCCATATAAAGGATCCCGAGGCGCGTCCGTGCCGCATGGATCGCATATTGGTCTTCAATCGCTTCAGAATCTGATTCCGCCGTCTTCTGATAGAGCCGATACGCCTTTTTCGCGCGGCGCTTCGTGCCGATCCCCTTTTCGTAAAGATAGCCCAGATAATAGGTTCCGTCCAAAAGGCCTGCATCCTTAGCCGTCTTTATATTGGAAAAAATTTCCGGCTCATCACCGCCCGTATCAAGCCCTACCCTGCCGAGTCCGACATATCCCTGAGGATCCCCGAGCGCAACCGACCGGGCAAAATACTGCCTGGCTGCTTCGGTGTCCTTGTCCACCCCACAGCCGTTCAGGTACAGATATCCAATCCCCGCCGCTGCCTGTGTCTGTCCGTAGGCATCTGCCGTCCGATACCACTCCAGCGCGCTCGTAAAATTCTGCTGTACGCCGCCTGCGCCATAATCGTACATTACGCCCAGCCTGTAACAGGCTTCTGCATCACCGTCATAAGCGAGAACCAAAAGCTCCTTTTCGGACATGGCAAGGTAATCCACCTTCCCGCTGTCCCGGTCCGCTTCCTCTATTTCAACTACTGCCGGCACCGTGCTCCTGGTATGGGGCGTCCGCACCACTGCCACCACAAGTACGAGCATAAACAGCAGTACCGCCATCGTCTGCACCAGTCTTTTTTTCAAAATGATATCCCCCAGCCAAAAAAGAAAATCATTGCCTAGTATATCACAACCTTTTTTAAAAAGAAACATTGCTTCATAATCCCACTCTATGGTAAAATAGGAGCGGTACTATTTTATAAATAGATAAAGGAGGACGAAACATGGGTAGTCAACTGGTATTGATCCGGCACGGAGAAAGCGTTTGGAACAAAGAGAATCTGTTCACGGGATGGGCGGATGTAGATCTGTCCGATGCCGGACACGAGGAAGCGGCCAACGGCGGCAAGGAATTAAAAAAAGAAGGTTTTTCCTTTGACATCTGCTTCACATCCTATCTGAAGCGCGCGATCCACACGGCAAATCATGTTCTTGCTGAGCTGGACGAGGAGTGGATCCCGGTGATCAAGACCTGGAAATTAAACGAGCGCCACTACGGTGCGCTGCAGGGACTGAACAAGTCCGAGACCGCTGAAAAGTATGGTGAGGATCAGGTCAAGATCTGGCGCCGTTCTTTCGATGTGACCCCGCCCGAGCTTGAGGAGAGCGATGACCGCAACCCTGCAAACCAGGCACAATATGCAGGCGTAGACAAGAAAGATCTTCCGCTGACCGAGAGCTTGAAGATTACGATCGACCGTGTCGTTCCGTATTATCAGGAAGTGATCCTTCCGGAGATCAAGGCAGGCAAGAAAGTCCTGATCGCGGCACACGGCAATTCCCTGCGCGCGCTCGTGAAATATCTGGACAATATTTCCGATGAAGACATTTTGAACCTCAACATTCCGACAGCTGTACCGCTCGTTTACGAGCTGGATGACAATTTCAACGCAGTCTCTCACCGTTATCTTGGTGACCAGGCAGCTATCGAAGCAGCAATGAATGCTGTTGCAAACCAGGGAAAGAAAGCTTGATTTTTTAGGAACGGGGATACGACACGATGGATGAATTGACACGGCTTGTTCGCAAAAGAGAACTGATCCGCTACTGCCCCCAGTGCGGTGAAAAGATGTCCTACTCAGCCGTTCACGGCATATACACTTGTAAAAACTGTGATCATACTGAAAAAGACACTTACGGGATGATGAAGGATCTGCTCGAAGACAGACCCTATCTGACCAAAGCTCAGATGTCAGCAATCCTCCATGTTCCCTTACGCGAGATCAACAAATACATCCGTGACGGCGTTTTGGACAACCCGAATCCGGATCAGTAAACCGGTGTGATCGCCATAGATTGAGGAGATTTTGATGGCTGATTGGTCCCAACTCACAAAGCGCAGAAGAAAATGCAGCCAGTGCGGTACGATCATGAATTATCTTGCCTTAGGCGAATACAAATGTCCGTCCTGCGGCAATGAAGAACTCGATGACTACGGGATTATCCGCAAATATTTGGACGAACACGGTCCCTCGTCATCCGCTGCCATTGAAGCGGCGACCGGAGTGCGCCGCATGGTCATCAACGAATACCTGCGCAAAGGGCGTCTGGAAATCACTGACGGTTCCCCTGTATTCATTCGATGCGAACGCTGCGGCAAGAGCATCAAATTCGGGCGGATCTGTGCTGCCTGCGCAAAAAATGTCGTTTCCCGGCAGGAGGAAAAGGCGATTCCTTTTGAGGAAATCGGCGACGAACCAACTCCGTTTGCGCCAAAAAAACACGATCAGATGTTTATGTCGGGCAAGCACCGCCGCTGATCGACGATGTATCATCCCCGACGGGCTTTTGTCTGTCGGGGATTTCTTTTAAGGGAGGCTTACCATGGGTATTACCGCTGGTTTTATTGTTCCGCATCCGCCGATCGCTGTCGCTGAAATCGGAAAGGGCGAGGAGAAAAAAATACAGCCGACATTAGACTCTTTCGACCGGATCGCCAGAGAAATAGCCAGGATCCAGCCGGATACGATCGTCCTGACTTCACCGCACAGCATTCTCTACCGTGATTATTTCCATGTTTCTCCCGGTGAATTTGCAACAGGTTCTTTTGCCAATTTCCGCGTGCCGGAGGTTGCTATGACCGTCACCTATGACAGCGAGTTTTCCGAGCTGTTAGATGAGCGCTGCAACCGTATGAGCTTCCCGGCAGGTGTGATGGGCGAACAGGATCCCTCTCTTGACCACGGAACGCTCGTACCTCTCTACTTCATCTGCAAACACTATATGGACTTTCATCTCGTGCGTATCGGGCTGTCCGGACTGTCGCTGGAGACACATTACCGTTTCGGAAAAATCATTTCTGAGGTTGCAGATACGCTTGGCCGCAATGTCGTTTTTGTCGCCAGCGGAGACCTGGCGCACTGCCAGAAGCAGGACGGTCCTTACGGCTACCGCCCCGAAGGTCCGCAATACGACGAAAAACTGATGCAGACCCTTGCCAATGGCGACTTAAAAAAGCTGCTCCAATTTGATGAGACGCTTCTGGATCGCAGCATGGAGTGCGGACACCGCTCTTTTTGCATTCTTGCCGGAGCGCTTTCCGCCAAGCATTACACCGTTGAGCCTCTGACCCATGAAGCGACTTTCGGCGTTGGTTATGGCTTTGCGATTTGCACGGTAAAAGGAGAAAAACAGATGGACAACAAAATAAGCAGCGATCCGTATGTTACACTTGCGCGGCAGACGATCGAGACCTATGTAAAGACCGGAGATACCTACTCCCCCGCTTCACCGCTTCCTGAAATCGACAGACAGAAAGCCGGTGCGTTCGTGTCCATTCACGAACACGGCATGCTGCGCGGCTGCATCGGTACGTTTCTGCCCACAAAAGACACCCTGACCGAAGAGATCATCCAGAATGCAATTTCCGCTTCGACAAAGGATCCCCGCTTCTCGCCGATTCGCGAAGATGAGCTGCCCTATCTTGAAATCAATGTGGACATCCTCTCCGAGCCGGAACCCGTTGCATCCATCGACGAGCTCGATGCCAAAAAATACGGCGTCATCGTTGCTTACGGCCAGCGGCGCGGCCTGCTTTTGCCGGATCTTGACGGCGTAGACACTCCCCGGCAGCAGATTGAGATCTGCAAGCAGAAAGCCGGCATCCGCCCGTCTGTAACGGATTTAGAGCTGTGGCGGTTTGAGGTAGTGAGACATTCATAAAAATTACGGCTTCGGCGTCAAAAGCTTTAGCCCAACGATCCCGACTACGATCAGCGCGACACAGATCATCTGTGGCAGTGACAATTTTTCCTGAAATAAGAATATTCCCAAAACGGATGTGCCGACGATTCCAAATCCGGTCCACATGGCATAGGCTGTACCAAGCGGCAAATGTTTCAGTGCCAACGCCAGAAATACAGCACTCGCAATATATCCCACTACCGTTATAACGGATGGAAGCAAAACCGTAAATCCATCGGAGTATTTCATTGCGCAAGCCCATGTCACTTCAAATACGCCTGCCAGTACCAACAAAATCCATTGCATGTTTTATTCCTTTCATATAATGATTCCACTTGCGTTCTTCCCTGCTCAAGCGCAGATTTGCGAAGCATTTCTAAAAAACATTCATTAACCATGACCAATCATATCGAACACCCACACAAACACCGGCATGGTCACGATGCAGCATAGCGTTGTCAGCATGTTCAGGACTCCGGCATATTCTTCATCAAAACCGTACAGCACGGCGCACTGATTGACAAGGGATGCTGTCGGCGCTGCGGCACACAGCAACGGAATCATCAGGATGCGGTGCCCGTCAGGAATGATGTATTCCAAACGGAAGACGATCATCAATGCCAAAACCACAGCCGGACACAAGAGCATCCGCAGACACACGATAACCGGACTGCGCCTGTAAGAAAACAGCTTTTTTATATCCATGCCGCCTAAAATGACCCCTGTGATCATCATTGATACCGGACCGATCATCGCCGCCATGTCCCCGACAACCGCTTTCGGTATTCCTGAAAACTGAATCCCTGTCGCCAGCATCAGCATTCCCACGAAAATCGAGATCAGATTGGTATTGGTCAGAATATCCTTCACCCGAAGTTTTTCACCCCTGCTGAACATCCTCTTGCCGTGTGTCCAAAACAGAATATTGAACACGGTAATATAAGCAGAAATGTATATGACCCACTCATCGCCCAACACCGACGCTACGATCGGGATGATCAGATTGCCGCAATTTGAATAGATAATGGATGCCCGCTCGATCACATCCGCATGGATGAAATGCCCGAACAGATCTGCCAGCAGGATAAAAACGATATGCGCCACAACCGCTACGCCAAATACCACGCCCATCCCCTGCAGGATATCGGATGTCAGCTCCACCTGGAATGAATTTAAAATCGAGCATGGAATGATCAGATAGACGCAGACCTTTGACAAAGGCAGGGAATCCTTCGGCTTTAAAATACCAAGCTTCGTAATGGCAAATCCCATGCCCAGATACACAAACAGCTCAACAATTTTTTTCAATAATGAGAAAGCGATCATATTTTCTATCCCTCATACTGTTTTGATGTCCCGACGTAAAGCTCCATTCCAATGATAAAAATAAGGACTGCTAGGACAACACGCAGCATTACACGCGCCCATGCGGGCATACGGTTGAAGAACGGCAGAATACTGTCCCAGTAGCCGGCATTCGCAGCCACTAGTGGCGTTGCAATAAAAACCAAAACTGCCGAAACAATTTCGCGCAACACATCCGTTCTTGTAATCCATACCGCATCTAAGAAATAAGCCAAAAAGCAAAATCATTGTATCTCTCTGCTTCCCCTGCGAGGGCACCCTTGAAATGCCATAATCAATGAGCTTTGCTACACCGTCAACCGAGATCATAATATTTGCAGTCGTGACATCACGATGGACAATACCACACCCATGAAGCACATCCAAGCCTTCCAAAATCTGAGACGCGTACTGCCTGCTCTCCTCCTCTGTCAGTACCCCTCTTTCTTCAAGCAGTTCTTCCAGAGTCTGACCTGCGATATAGTCTTCCAACACAAAAAATGCACCATCATATTCAAAAACATGGTCAATCCGCACCAGATGTTTGTTGCGAATATCCATTATCTTTTTTGCGATCTCATAATTTCCCCGACCAACTCCCTTGCGGACAAAAAGATGCTTTGATTCACGATGCATCACCAGCCATGTCTTGTGCTCATCGTGATTGTCCAGCGGTGCCAGTTCCTGAAAAGATGATTCTTCATAATATTCCATCAAATTCATGGATCGGTTCCTCATGGTTTTCTTGATGTGAGCATCTGCTCCATTGACGGAACAGATATGAATATAGTATCATAACGGAAAACGCATCGTAAAGAATTTTTGGAGAAATGGGATGGCAAAATCGACAGATGAGCTGCTGAATATTTTGAAGCATTCGGAAAACATCGAAGATTATCTGGATTCTGCAGAAGACAGTCTGATCGAAACTACACTTCAAAAAGAATTGCTGGGATTGTTCGCCGCGCAGGAATACAAGCCGGCCGCCCTGTTCCGCCTTGCCGGCATTGACAAATCCTATGGTTATGAGATTCTCTCCGGAACAAAACGACCGTCCCGAGACAAGCTGATCGCGCTGCTTTTCGCATTACATATTTCTGCTGATGATACACAAGCCCTGCTCAAAGCGACCGGTTATCCGCCCCTTTACGCAAAACACACACGGGACAGCGTCATCCTGTTTGCCCTGCAAAACGGCACCGCGCTCTCCGACCTGAATGAGACGCTTTATGATATGGGGCTGGAGCTGGTGAAGTAGAGTAAATATTTGGCTCACGCTAACAAATACCAGTTTGTCTTTCCTGTTTCATAATCAATCGTTAAAACTTCACCTTTATTCGATTGGATTCTGCAAGCGTCTTGTAATTAGAATTTGTAATTTGCAGAATAAAACCAGCTGACTTGATATTTTTGATTTTGTTCTTTTTCAAATAACTCTCATAACATTCAATCCCGCCGTTAATCTGAGATTTCGGTGCAACAGTGCCAAGCATGCTATCCGACATCATATAGCCATTCAATGTAACTTCATTGGCATATACCTTAATGGTTTTGCCCGTACTATTTTTTACATTACACAATATCTGAGCACTACCGTACTCGTCTATTGTCACTCCCGTCACGCTCATAAAGATACTGTTTATCCAGTACTGTGAACTTTAATCAATATCGTCTCTATTCTGCAATGTATGCACAAAGCGTCGAACTTCCATAATCCGTTCATCGCCTTCAGGAATCACTACATAATAAACTATATAATCTCCCACATAGATGCGATAATAAGGATAATCATGTTTTCTTTTTGATGGAACCTTCTCATATCCCTCTGGGTTATTCTCAGCTCTATCTATAATCGCTTTTTCAACATTGTTCATCAAATCCTGCGCCGCTTTAGGACTCTTCTTTTTATAAGCGATATATAAAACTGCGGATTCAAGTTCTTCATCAAATAGAGGAAGATATCGAAGTGTATATTTCTGATTAAACATTTAACTTCTCCCGGAGATTTCCAAATACCTCTTCATGCGATAAGCGCACATCCGTGGAAGATGCCGCCTGATCCGCAACATCCATTATATATTCTTCCGGCTCAGCAAGTCTGGAAAACGAATCAAGACTCATCACCACCATAGTCCCGTAGCCATTTTTCGTTAAATATACAGGATCCCCATTTTGTACAACCTTTTCGATATCAGAAAACTTATTCCTTAAATCTGAGACTGGTCTAATCTGCATCATAGAATCACCTCTCATCCTTTATCGTAACTTTATCATAATTTTATCCTTGTTATGATAATAGCAAATTTCATTGCAAAAAACAATCAATAACACACCTGATAATAAACCCCTAGACTGGGGATATTTGCCAAGTCTTGATTGGATGCGGGCAGATGGGATCTGGATATGAAAAGAGCAGGTATGCAGTCTTTGGCCACATATCCTGCTCTTTTGGAATTATCTAAATTTCACTGTACACAGATGTTTATGCAAAAATAGTGTCCTCTTCCCATTCCGCTTCAAGGCAGTTCTGGGCATACTCAGGCGTAATCCCAAATTTATCAATTAAATAATTCAATATTTTCTCATCCGACATACCAAATGCTCTAGCAGTTTCAATTGAAGCTTTTATTCCCGCCGTCCTCTGCGATGCTTTCTGTACATATTCCGGACTTACCATCGTCATCATGATCTTTTCCACCTTCTTCGCTTCGCTACGCATACAGTCTCACTAAATTCGCCTCGCTCATTAAGTGAGAACTAGTATCCGCCTTATGCGTTGAAAGATACTCCGTCAGTATCCCTTCTGCTTCACAAATTCTGAAAACCTCAGGATAAACCTTATCCGGCTCATCCCTGAACTTCACTCGCTGCTCATCGAAAACTTGCGAGAACCTGATGTACTCTTCTATAATGCCATCACTGTTCTTCACATACAGAACCTTTGCCGTCAGCTCCGGCTTCCCGGCCTCACCGCCAAAAAACTCCTTGTTCAGCGAGAGGATCTGCCGTCCCTCAGAATCCGTCTCAAGCTTTCCCGATGAAAGGATCCTGGGGATGCTCTTGCCTGTATATATGATATATGTCTCCACATCAGGCATGGGCAGCTTCGGCATGCCGTGGATGTCATAGCCGTTATTGATGAAATAAGTCATCAGGGTGTCACTGCAAAGAAACGGATATGCTCAGCTACGCTCATCTATTTTTCATCACCCACGCAAATGCCTTTGCCGTGCGCAGGTCAGAATCCCGGAAATGATTGCCTTCATTCCACTCAAAAATACAGTCTGTCTGCCGGCTCTTCATATGACCGTATATTTTTTGCATCGCATCCCCGACAGTGCGCATTGTGGTATTTTTCGTCTTTTCTTCCTGATCACCAAGACTTAAATATACACAATCCGTCCGGATATCATTTTTTATCGCATAATCCGTAAATCCCGGAAACCAAACCGACGGCGATGCTGCCGCCACTCCGCAAAAATTGTTACACTGATACGATGCCCAAAGGGCAAACAATCCTGCCAGCGAATATCCACCGATAATAAAGCGTTTGGGGCTGTCAGACAGATTCCCGAACCTCTGCCTGATATCTTCTTGTATTTTATCAAGCGTCTGGCCTGCCTTTCCGCCAAACGGCACTTTCCCAAATACCGGCGGTGCTTCCCACGGTGACAGATCACGGTTCCAGTCATCGACCTCATACGCCAGAAGACAATACTCCTGCCCATCCGTCAGTTCATCGATCCATTGCATCTGTTTTTCGATAAGCGAAAGATCATGCTCATCCACCGGCTGTATTAAAATTGTTTCAGCGGTTTGGTTTTTAAATATCTCACTTCGTATCAATGCATCCCCCGGCATACCTGCTCAAACTCCTCTTTTTCTAATATATCAAAACCCGGCTTTTGCCAGCTCATCCATCATCGCCGAACGCCTTCTGTATTCCCGTTCAATTCAATATCCCTGACACACTCATCCTCAAACAGATCCAGACCCCTTTGCAAAATGCGATATTCAAACCAGTTCTCCCAATCCTATAGTCTCACATCAGACATTATTCTTTGCCTCCTGCTGTCACTCGTCACGACCTATCTTCCGATCATGCAATGATGGGGTTTTGTCTTGTCATCTTTATCATAAGTGATGGCCACCATAAGAATATCATTTCCCAGTTCCTCTATGGATGATGCATAATTCCTCGATCTGATCTGTTTGATCGCTTCCTCCGGCGTCCCCCCTGCTTTCAGTTCTATGATGAGCGCCGGAGAGGGATCGTACCGCTTGGGAATGTATGCCATATCCACATAGCCGGTACCTGATGGTAGCTCCTCCAATTTGACATAATGATCCCTATAGGTAAAGAACGCCAGCTTGACAATCGCCCTTAATGCTTGTTCGTCATTGTACCAAAGCGGCGTGCTTTCCTTCATGTGAACTTTCTGAAGATTCGCCGCTACCGCATCAGCATTTCCCGCAATGATATTGGAAAGGAATTGTTCGCTCTCCTTGAGCCTTTCCATTGTTTCCTTATGTGAAACTTTGTGTATCATATCTCCGAATTCCGTCTGAATCTCGTAATTCGGAATCCGTATAGACTCTTTATCACTGTCATAGGTAAAATATCCAAAATGAACAAGGAGCGTTAATACATCATCCGCAGATTCAAAGGATACCAAATCATTTTTGAATTTCCCTGTCCTGACCGGTACTTCAAGTCCAGCGGTCAGCTTTTCAACTGCCTTCCCCAGTCCGTCAAAGTCCAAGTTGATGTATTCAAGCGCACTGTACACTGCCGTGCTCTGCTCCCAGTAGGACTTAAATTTCCCCCTATATGAAGCTTTCATAACAGAATTCGGATTATATATTGCAATCTGCTCGTCATCTTTACCGCAGACACTGTAGCCATTATACCATTCACGCATTTTTTCAAAGGATACCTTGTTTTTGAGACAGACCTTCTCCACATCTCCCTCTGTGAATCCTGTATAGGATGCAAAGCCTTCCGGCTCCATAATGGTATATTCGATGAATTCAGAGATCGCGGACTGCGTGCCATCTTTCTTGACAGGAAGGATCCCCGTCATATAAGCTGCAGCAAAAACCTTTTTTGTGATCTCGCTCTTAAAGAGCGACCGCAAAAAATCCAGATAATCCTTCTGTGTCTTTGAAGTACTGTCTGGATCTCGTATCGGTGCGTCCCATTCATCAATGATGGCAATAAATTTCCGATCCGTTTCGCTGACAATCCTCGCAAGACACTTCTTGATTGTATCCTCCGGAACCATATCAGGGAATGTCCGCCGCATATCCTCGATAACTTCTTTCTGTATGTATGATGGCAAGCCTTTCAATGAAGTATCTGCGAAAAAACCGGTAATATCCAGATACAGCACATGATATTGATTAATATGTTTCTCATAGCTTTCATCCCCTGCGATTTCCAATCCTTCAAACAGCTCATGGGAATCACAGCTGCAGTCATAGTACGCCTCAAGCATATTGGCGGCGTAGGACTTTCCGAACCGTCTGGGCCGGCTGACGCAGGAAAGCATATTTTTCGTATTGATCGTATCATTCAGTACAGAAATCATCCCTGTTTTGTCTATATAGCCCGCATTCACGATGAATTTGAAATTATCATTTCCCGGATTAATATAAAAGCCCATGCCGTTCTCCCGATTCAAATATCGTTAATTGCACTAACAGTCCTATTATAACAAAAAGAAGAGGGCGTCGCCACCAGCAAACAGGTACCGCATTATTTCAACTTCATAACCAGCCGATCAGGCTGTCCATGCGTGACCCTACAAGCGGCATACAGCGGGATATTTACCATCCAGTCCTGCTTTCTGTAGTCCGACATGGACATACGAACCGGCTGCGATTGCGGATAATTATTATAAAACTGCCGCAAAGATTTGGATCGCAAATTTTCTTCCGCTTTTACCTCGATCGGCACAAGTACATCTTCATTCTGAATCAGAAAATCCAATTCCAGCTTTGTCGTCTCACTGTCAAAATAAAAAATCCCGGAGTCCATTTCACAGATCATCTGTTCCAAAACATACTGTTCTGTAAATGTACCCTTATATTCCTCGAATACATTTTCTTTCAGCAGGATTTCCGCAGCCGGGGCATCTGCCATTGCTCCCATCAGTCCGTGATCCAAGACAAACAGTTTGAAAGCGGAAAAGTCTTCATAATATTTCAGCGGAATGCCCGCCTTACGGACCCTGGGGATTTTGTACACGATACCCGCATCGATCAGCCAGCCGATCGCTTCTTCATAATCCTTCGCCCGCGCACCCTTCTGGATGTCTCCATAAACAAATTTTTTATTGCTTTTGGCAAGCTGCTGCGGAATGGAGTTCCAGACCTGATGGATCCGCCCAAGAATTTCCGGCCTCATGTCTTCACATTTTTCGGAACGATCTTTTCTGTTTTGATGCATTTTTCGGAACGATCTTTTCTGTTTTTGATACATTATTTAGAATGATCATTCTTATGCAGCTTGCGCTTCCTGCGGTTTGCTGATCATTTTCTTCAAAACAAACGGAATGAACGCGATATAATAAAATGTGTAAACAATGGAAAACAGCAGCTTTCCCCAGTGGGAGCCAAACATATCTGTCAATATAGGGCGGACATAATCCTTCATCAGTACCATCGGGATCAGCGCCGCCAGGCAGACCAGAATCCCTGCCATGCTGCTTCCCAAAGGCTCAAACCGGATCCAAGTCTTCTCCACATATCTTGCAATAATAAAACCGATCATCTTCCCGATGTCGCCGTATCCGTCGATCATCATTTTCTGAGGGTCGACGAGGAGATTCCCCTCCGCGTCATAATCCATCGGATACGATTTCACCGTGATGTAAATCAATGCCACACAGCAGAACAGAAAACCGGCAAGCAGCAATATATTTTCTTTTTCCGGATGCTCGTCCAGGTACGCAAAAAGCTTTGCCGTACCATACAGGCTCAATAGGGAAAGAAGGCATCCCACGCAGACATCCTGCGGCGTATGCACGCCGAGATAATTCCGCGAAAACATGAGCAGCGGTATGAACAGCGCGAAAAGAACAGAAAGCGGGCGAAGCTTTTCGTTCTTCCATGTATTGACCGCCATTCCTCCTGCAATCGGAGTCGCCGTGGTCGTATGCCCGCTTGGAAAAGAATAGCCTGTCGCCGTCGTGATGGAGTCTCCCGCCGGAATGATGCGGCTGTCACGGATCCATGGCCGGTACACGCAGGCCGTCAGCTTGATCAAGGGCGTAAGCACCATGCAGAAATAATAAGATGTGAGCGTATAAAGCCCTCCTCTTTTGTCACGGTTCCAATAATAAAAGACCGCAAACAGTATCAAATAATCCACCGCAAATGTGGATACCCATTCCATGAACGGGGTTAGCGCGTCGCCGGTATTGTTGCGCCATTCCTGCAGCATAAGTAAGTACTGAATATCCATTTGTTGCTCCTTTCCTCTTATCTTTGCATAACATTTCTGCCTATAGCTTCTTTTTCGCCGCCTGCGAGGCAGAGAGGATTTTGACCTCCTTGCCCCGCCCGGAATTTTCTTTCGCGAATAATTTGGCATAATGCTTTTCGGTACCGTCCGGCACGATAATCGTTTCCACCGATGAATCTTTCAGGCAGTTTTTCACGCCTTTTGCTGTAAGGTTCCGCGACTTGATCGTGAGTGTTTTTAAGTTGGTGCAACCGCAAAAAGCACTCTTTCCGATCCTTTTGACATTCTTGCCGATGATGACGCTCGTCAGATTTTCATCGTTCGGGAAGGCATACGCGGAAACCGCCGTCACCTTGTAGGTCTTTTTGCCGATCTTCACCTTCGACGGCACTTTCGCCGTTTTCTTTTTGCTGCTTACCATGCAAAGGTCATAGCGGACGCTCTTCTTGCCTTTTACGACATAGGATGCCTTGCTGCCCTTGCTGCCGGCCGAATAGGCATCATCCGAGGACAAGCTTGACGAGCTGCTTGAGTGACTGGTCGAAGTTGTGCCGGACGAGCTTCCTTTGGATGAACCGGACGAATTTCCTGCGGATGAGGTGTCAGTACCTTTGATGGTAAAGGTTACCGTCTTCGTTCCGCTGTAATCGCCTATGCCCTTGATCGTGACAGTCGCCTTACCGGCATTTATATTGTCACTATAGGAAACCGTGTAATCCCGGTCTTCCACCAGCTCTTCGCTGTCAAATACCACGGTGACCCCGGGCTTCTTTGCCGTGCCGTCATAGGTGTAGCTGTCCTGAGAGAGCGTAACTTCGGCTCCGGCAATCGTCCCCGCCCCATGAATGGTAAATTCCGCGCTCGCGCTGCCTTTGCAGTTACCGCTTCCCGTGACGGTCACGCTTGCCGTCGGTCCATAGATGTTGTTCGTATAGGACACGGAATAATTGGCAGCAGGTATCGTTTTGCCCTGATAAGAGACGCTCTCCAGCGGTTTCTTTGTCTTATAATCCCTGATGTAGCTGGCATCATCCGTTGCCAGATTCAAAGACACATCGGGATCGGAAAGATCAAGCTGGCTGATCGTAAAATGCGCCATGTTTCCGCTTCCGCTCTTGTATTTGCTGTCATTTGTAGGCACAATAACCACTCCCGCCGTACCCGCATTTTTGTTGTTGAAATAATTCACCGTGAAATCCGTACCCTCAGTCAATGTCGTCCCACCGTCCTTTACGGTAACGGATGGCTCATGTTCCTTTCCGTCGTAGGTATAGGAATCTTGCGACAAGGTAAGGGTGGTTAAACCCAGATCCTTTCCCTCTATTTTAAAACTCTGGTTTTTCGTTCCGGTATAATTGCCCGTGCCGGTGACGGTTACCATCGCTTCATCGCCTATATTTACATTATCGCTATAGTCGACAGTATAATCCACACCTCTTACCAGCTTTTTGCGGTTGGTATTGTTTGTCAAACCATCTTGGGTTGCTGCGTAAAATAAGGTGGTATTCGGTTTCTTTTCTGTTCCGTCATAGGTGTAAGTATAGCTGGCTGTATCCAGCCTTCCCGTAAAAATTGTAATTAAGTCAAAGCCCTCTTCATACGATCCTAACAGTAACATACTGTATTCAGCAAGATTTGCCTCGGCTATCGTAAAATTCGCCGTCTTTGTCCCGGCATAATTGCCCTTGCCGGTGACGGTCACCGTCGCTTCACCAGCGTTTATATTGTTGCTGTAAGATACGGTGTAGTTTGTATTTAATGTCAATATCTGATTGCCATCTTTTACGGTGACAGTCGGCACCTTTGCCGTACCATCATAGATATAAGAATGTTCTCCCAAGGTAATGTCCAACGAATCAACAGCCTTGGGGACTATCGTGAAATGGGTTGTAGCTTTTTTTTCATCGTAACGGCCTTTTCCTGTCACAGTCACAGTCGCCGTGCCGACATCTGTATTATTTGTACATTCAAAAGTATAATCATTGTTCTCAGTCAACAGACTTCCGTTAGTAGCCGTCTTCACAACAACTTCGTTGCTTTCCGGTGTTATCGCCAAGCCAGTATAGGTATATTCATCTTGACTAAGAGTAACAATAAACTCGTCAACCTTAATATAAAAGTTAGCAGTCTGTGTTCCTTTATAGTTGTTTTTCCCCGTAACAGTCACGGTCGCTGTTCCCACATCGGTGTTGCCCGCATAATCAACAGTATAATCTGTATCTTTGCTTAGAGTTGTACCGTTTAAAGTCACAGTTACTGTCGGTGTCTTTGCCTGACCGTCGTGAATATATGTATAGTCACTCAGCTTCACCACACTACCGGAAATATTTGCTTCACTAATCGTAAAGTTTTTCGTTGTCGAATTGTCATAATTTCCCTTGCCGGCTATGGTCACAGTCGCCTCACCGGCATTGGTGTTATTGCTATAGGAAACAGTGTAATCCACGCCTTCTCTCAGCGTCTTTCCTGCATCTGTCACAGCCGCAGTCGGCTTCTTTGCCGTACCATCATAGGTATAGGTAGCCGGAGATAAAGAAACTGCCGCAGATGATATACTCTTACGCGTAATGGTAAAGGTCTTGGTGGCCTCGCCATTATAATTGGTGACGCCCTTAACCGTGACCGTTGCAGTACCGGCATCAACATTGTTGCTATAGGCTACGGAAAAGTCCGTTCCACTGGCTAATGTTTTGTTGCCTATTGTAACCGTAACCGTCGGCTTTTTTGCCGTACCATCATAAACAAAGGGACCACTGCCTAGGGAAATATTTTCTGCCTTTATGGTTCCACTTGGCAAAATCAAAAACTTCGTCTCAATGCTGCCTGTACAGTTACTGCCATCCTGCGCTTTTACTGTAACAGTAGCCGTTCCAATTCTGGAATTGTTACTATATTCAACAGTATAATCCACATTCTTTGTCAGCGTCGCGTTACCGTATGTTACAGTGGTCTCCGGTGCCCTGGTTGACTCATCGATATAATATGAATCTCGATCCAGCTTCACCGAACAATTTGAAAGGTCCAATTTGTTGATCGTAAAATTCGCTGTTTGTGACCCGGTACAATTATTCCCCTTCGCCTTCACGGTCACGGTCGCGGTCGCATTACCCACAGCCGTATTATTGCTGTAGGAGACATCATAATTACTGTTATCCAAATCCCTGCCATTGTAGGATACCGTAACGGCCGGCTCCTTTGCCGTGCCGTCGTATGTGCAGCTTTCCGGGGACAGCGTGATGCCCGTCTCTGCAAGCGAAAGCTGGAGAATCCTAAATTTCGTCTCGATCGTTCCGGTGTAATTGCCCTTTCCGGTGACCGTCGCCGTTGCCTTGTTACCAGGATTATCTGCATCCGTATTGTTGCTGTAGGAAACACTATAGTCCGTTCCCTTTGTCAGCTTCTTGCCACCACATTGCACGGTAGGCTCCGGCTTTTGGGGCGAGCCATCATAGGTACCGGATCCAATAGAAATGGATGAACCAGCACTGTTTAGGGATTTCGGCTCAATGGTAAAGCTCGTGACAAGCTCAATATACCGCAAACCACCGCCATAGTCCGTTACCACAAAATGTACACTTGCCTCGCCGGCGTTGACATTGTTCTTGTATGAGAGTTCCGTATAGTTACAATAACTGGAGCCATCTATCTTTAAATTTTGGATCACCGGCTCTTTTGGCTTACCATCATAGGTCAGCGTGGCAGGCGACGGAAGCACCAGATCATAAGTATAAGTATTATAGTTTCCTTTGTATTCCAAAGACGCAATCAGCTCGCCCGAAACCTCCTTAAAAGAAGCAACCAGGTAACTTGAAAACGCTGTCGCCGTAAAGGATGTTCCAGCTTCTGTGATCTCATCCACATCCGAAGCCGACAGCTCCTCGGCATTGCCGGCATCGTCAATGTGGACGACTGTCAGTTCGCCGTCTTCGAGAGGGGTATCCAGCGACAGGCTGACATTGACCTCGCCGCCCTCGTATGGTTCGACTTCGTTGCCCTGCGTATCGTAAAATGTGATGTCCGCGCCCGTCGCGTCCACGACCTCGCCATCCACGGCATCCGCTGCCGCATCCATCGCTTCTTCTTTGGACAGGTCTGTCGCCTGCATCATCACGCCCTCCGGGAAGACATTTTCCCCGAAGCTTGCGGACACCATAATGCCGCCTGCCGTCCGGCAGGATACGGATCCTTCCGGCATCGCTGCCGGCTGTTCTTCCGTAGCTTCCGCGGTTTCGTCGGGAACGGCTGGCTCCTCTTCTTTTATTTCTGCCGCTTCACCCTCCTCCGGGGCAGCTTCCGCCGGTTCATCCGCAGCGGTTTCTTCCGCAGGCAGTTCCGTCGTCTCCGCAGCATTTCCATCCGCGGCAGTCTCCGCTGCCTCCGTGTCCTCTACTGTGGATTCCGTGGCGGTATCGGGATTGTCTGCCGCTTCATCAGCATCATCCTCATCCGAAGCTTCCCCCCCATCGGCGGACAGATCCTCTTCGGAAGCAGCGTCCTCGTCTTCCGCTTCTTCGCTGTCCGCAGGTTCCTCTTCGTCCGAAGTATCTGTATCAGAGTCCTCTGCATCGGAATCCTCCGGATCAGACTCATCCTCGTCTAACATCGCAAGCTCATTCGGGTTCTCTTCTTCAGTATCCTCTTCGGAAAAGCTGGCATCTTCGGCATCCTCCGTATCGCTTTCCGCATTGTAAGGATCTCCCACCACAATTCCGCGGGTCGGCATGATACCCGTACCCCACAGCGCGCCGAAAACAAGAGCCAATGCTATGCATAAAGCAAATGTCCGCTTTCCACCCTTACGCATTTTCATCCGATTCCTCCTAATGATCCTTCTTAACTCCTTGAACCCCCATTATACAGTACCCCGTCCAACAAATGTCCAATATATAGTGTCGGTTAAGCTGCACAGCCCACTATTTGGCTTTTCCTATCACGGCAGCAAGCCCTCGATCTCGGACAGATCGTTGTCCCCATGCGCGATGCCGGTAAGCAGCGCGGCATACGGCTCTGCCGCCTGCAGCGCGTGCGCCGCGGAAATGTTCATCTGCCGCAGCATGGCTTCCTCCGAAAGCTCCTTTGGCATCTGCGCCATCACCTTAAACACCAGCATGGTTCCATTGGAACTGACCGCGAAGCAGCCCGCCGGAAGGTAAAAATTGAGCTTGCCGACCGCTTCAAAGAGCTTCGGCAAATGCGCCTGCTCCAATTCCTCGTCCAGCGTAACAACGGACGCGAAATACACCACATCCTCCGCCCCGGTATCTTCCAGATCCATAAAGAAAAATTCCGCCAGCGCGTCATCCCCGTCCCTTCCGAAATCATCAACCGCGACACGCAGGATATCCGTCGCGCCGCCCGTCTCTTCCTTCAGGAAAAGCTCCGCCGGCATATCCCCGTCCACAAAGTCATCCATCAGATTGCGCAACAGTCTGTCCTGCTTTTCTCTCTTGTCCATTGCTGTCTCCTTCTAATTCTCATTATGCCAGCTTTGCCATCAGCGCGTCCACGGTCGGATACGGCTTGGCATTCGCGTTCGTCGGATAGACCGGCCGGATCTTCAACGCTTTCGCGATCGGCACGAATTCATTGTTTACCTGCATATATTCGGGATCGTTGTTCGCAATGTCCGCTGTTGTGAACATCGAACCGTCCCGCTTGAAAAACAGCTTGCGGTACAGCATTTGCGCGTACTGACGGACAATGTAATTGTACGCGCTTTCCACATTGCGGCAGTCGATCCGCGCCAAAAGCTCGTAGCGCACCTGCTCCCGCAGGGCTTTTTCATCCTTGATGCCGTATTGTTTGATCTGATCTTTCCAGTTTGCCCCTAAAGATGCTTTGACCGCGTTCATCACCTGATCCAGCCCGATGTAATCATCCACGGCTTTCTTGCGGTTCTTTCTTTTTATTGCCCACTTCGTGATCGTAGACACCCATCCCAGGACAAAGCCGGCGGTGGAAATGATCGCTCCGGCGAGCGCTCCCGCGCCGGTCAGCGTCAGGATGCCGCCGGTCACCTTTAACGCGCCGGCCACCATATCCAGACCCGCACCGACCTTCTGCGCCGCGAAATCCCTGTTCAGCTTTTTCTGCAGATTCAGCTCCCGGCGGTCGTCATTGGACATCTCTTCCGCGTGTCCCTGCTGCGCAAATGCCTGCTGCTTTCTCTGCGCGTAGGCATTGACCGAAGACGACATATGCTTCTGGCTGTTGTTCGCCCGGACCATATTGGTAATGCCCATGCCAATATCCACCGCGCCGGTCACGACGCTGGCGTAGGCTCCCACCGTCTTGGTGACTCCCGTCGTAACCTCCTTGCTGACTTCGCCGCCCTTTTCGATGAAATTGATGCCCGCTTCACCCAGAATATTCACGACTCCGGTGCCCGTATCGCTGACGCTCGTAGCCAGCTTGTTGATCGCGCCGATGATATTGATGGCGTTCGTAGAACCCATGTTGGTCGCCCAGCTCCGCTTGATCGTGATCAGCTCCGCGACCAGCCCGATCAGCGTGGTCACTCCCATCAATGTGGACAGACCATTGCTGGAATATTCTATGCCGGACGATAAAGAATCCCCCAGCTCCCACGAGAAATAATTTTTCCCTTCGTTCTTTGCCTCCTTCAGCGGCAGCTTCGCATATTTTTTCGCAAAATCATTGATCTCGCCCGTGGTACTTTTGACGCTCTTCGCCTTACTCGTTTTTTTCTTTACCGCTTCTCTCATTCCCCGGGGCAGCTCCCCATAAACGCCCTTGACTGCTTTGTCCGCGGCAATCAGCCTGCGAAACGCGTTTCCCACCCCCTGCGCGGAATTGGCAAGAGCCGTATTGTCCGCCTCGGTCCTTGTCCCTTTTGATTCCATCTGCGCCAAAAGCTTCTGATGATCCTTTAGAGTACGCAAAAGACCGTCTGCCGCCAGCTCCCGCTCCGCAACGATCGCCTCTTCCTGCCCTTGTCCGAAGTTGTTTTCCGGATTGCCGTTTTGAGGGCCTTGCGCATTGGCGTTCTGCTGCCCGGCGTTGGCGTTCTCCTGTCCGTTTTCCTGCTGATCCTGCTGGTCCTGCGCCGCCTGCACGACCGGATCGGCCTGGGGCGCGGGCGGCACAAAGGCATCCGGCTCCTGCCCCGTGTAGGCGCGGAACTGCGCGCTAAAGGCTGATGACGCATGAGCCGCGTCCTCCAGCTTCTTCCAGTACACCTCGTCTCCAAGTCTCTTCCACAGCTTGAGCCTGGACGCGACCATCTGCTCCTTAAATGCCGCGAGGTCGGGGACATAATCGTCCGCCTGCGCGGAGTAAAAGTCCACATCCGTCGGATTTTTGCGCTTCTTTTTTTCTATGAGATAATACATGAACAGCTTTTCCCGGTCAGTCTTGCGCAGGATGCCATTAATGAAAGCCTGGTGCCTTGGCTTGCCGTTGCGGTACATCCACTGGGCTATGGCGTTCAGCCCCGCTTTCTGCGCCTGCGTCACCTCCCTCGTCCCGGCGTAAGCGCTGCTATCCTGCTTCGTCAGGGCGGAATTTTCATCCATCGCGTTGGAGAGCATATTGCCCTGCGGCCGTTCCATCGGCACCGCTCCAAAATAGGAACTGAAAGCGGCCAAAAGCTCATCGGAATCCATATCCCTGCCCCGCTGCTGGGGCTGCAGGGCACGGTACGCCTCAATCGTCGCGCGGTAGGTGTTTAAGAAGGTAAGGGTCTGATCGTAGCCTGCTCCGCCGTCAAGCCCTCTGACACGCTGATACTGCTTTTGCTGCTTTTTAAACAGCGCCGCGGCCTTTCTCATATCTTTTTTTGTGTTTTCGATCCTTCTGCGCTCCTCACGCGCCGCCTGGGCTGCTGCATTTCTCGGCATAATGTCTCCTTTCCCCTTATGAATCCGCGCTTAAAAAATCCAGATGATCCTTTCCGATCACAAATATTCCCCAAGCCTCCCCAGCTTGTCCCGGTCAAGCGTCCGGTTGTCCTTTTCCATTTCCCGTTTTGCCGCTAAAACAATCTCCGCCGGACCGATCGCCTTTTTTCTCTTTGCCGCCAGGTATGCCGCCTGCAGCGCGACATTCTTGATGATCGCGCCGGTAAACACAAATACGCGCGCCAGCTCCCTTAGATCCACATCCTCCGACAGCGGAGCTTCATCCGGGATCACTGATTTCCATATCTCATAGCGTTCCTCTTCGTTCGGTTCGGTAAACTTTAAGTAAAATTTAAACCTGCGCATAAACGCGAAGTCGATCCGCCCCTGGTTGTTGGTCGCGAGGATCGTGATCCCGTCATAGTCCTCTATGCATTGCAAAAGCAGCGACGACTCAATATTGGCAAAGCGTTCGTTGGCGCCCTGCGCTTCCATCCGCTTGTGAAAAATGGCATCCGCCTCGTCAAAAAACAGGATGCATGACATCTTTGCCGCGTCGTCAAAAATCCGCTTGATGTTCTTTTCCGTCTCTCCGACATATTTGTCAATGACCTGCGACAGATCGACGCGGTACAGCTCCATCGACAGCTCATTGGCGATGACCTGCGCCGCCATCGTCTTTCCCGTACCGGGCGGTCCCGCGAACAGACAGGAAATGCCTGCCCCATAGGGAACGGATTTTTTGAAATTCCACTCCTGCAGGACGATATGGCGATTCCGCACGCAGTCACAGATGTCCGATAAAAGCTCCTTATCCTGCCCGGCAAGCTTCAAATCCTTCCAGGCAAATCCGGTCCGTACGCGTACCGCCTTGTCCGACAGATGGCGGGACATTTGTCCGTAGCAGGCATGGTAGAGCATTTTCTTGTCCATTTGCTCACGGTTTACGGCCATGACTTTTGCCGCGGAAAGCGCCTTTTTCATTTTCCCCGGCGTGAGCGCGAAGGTGTTGGCAAGCGTCGGTATGTCCACATCTTCTGCCAGGCTCTCTTCTGCCAAGAGCACTCTCCAGAGCTCCTGCCGCTTAAGCTCGGTCGGGAACGGTATCCCGATCTTCGCCGCCCACTCTCCGATGGACGGTTCGCCTTCGGCATCTATGATCAGATACAGCTTCGGCACCAAAGCGAGGATCTCCGCTTCAAGCCACGCCGCAAGCTGTGACTCCAGGGACTCTTCAAACGATTCGATCCCCTCAACGGCGAGGCAGTATCCAAACAGCGCGCACTCCCGCACTGCGGCAAGAACGGCACGCTTTAGATCAGGCACGCCCTCTTCCCCTCTATTGGCCAGATCGCAGAACACAACCGTTTCCCCGCGCTCTGCCGCAATCGTCTTTACGATACGGTGTTTGCCCGCTCCGTCCTCGCCCCACAAAAGCAGGGCGGCAATCTCTTCGTGGGCAGACAGCGCGCGGACTGTTTCCAGAATCCCGCTCTGCTGTTCTTGCAGCAGCCGGTCCATTGCGTCAACCGTAAGGCTTTCCGGCGGACAGATTTCGATGCCGGACAGCCGTACCTCATCCCAGCCCATCAGAATGTCCGTCAAACGCATATCCAAAGCAAGCGGCTCGTGCAGCGCGTCCTCCGAAAAGGCCAGCTTGGGAAATAAAACCGAAAAGCCTCTTTCGTATCCTTTCGCGCAGGCATAGACCTCCGGCGCGTCCGCCGTTTTGGGCAAGAGCAGCTTTTGCACCAGTTCCGACAGCGACGGCGCGTCCGCCGTCCCGGACGGTTCTTCCCCGGTTCCCCACTTTATCTTCAACAAATACGCCAGCGCGCCGCGCCAGAAATCATCTCCGCCTGCCGCCCGGATCCGCTCTTCCATCCGCGGCAGACTCCCTGCCGCTTCGTTCATCGAAAGCCGCGCGTGGATCTCCTGAGCCTTTTCCACCCTTGCCAATATGTCCTGCTTAAGACAGATCTCGACATAGGAAAACAAATCTTCTATGTATTCCGCGTTTCCGCGGTAAGCCACATCCTGCAAATCCATATTTATCCCCAATACCGAAACATCAGCATCGTCACATCTTCTTTCTGCTTCACGCCTTTTGTATAGGTTTTGATCTCGTCATTCAGCGCCTCTACAAGCTGCGGCAGACGGTATTCCTTTTTCGCGCATTCTCCCCATTTCTCATACAGGTACTCTGCCGTATAACTGTTGCCATGGGCATCGGTGCATTCCGCCGTATCCCTCGTATGCGCAAACAGCAGGTCGCCCTGTGACAGACGGACGCGGTGTTTGGTATACGGCACATTTTCCATATTGCCGAGCGTCACGCCCGCCTCACCGGGAAGCTGTTTCGCCGCTTCCCCTGAATGCTTCCACAGCACCGGCGCTTCCCCCGCGCAGGCGTACTCCATGTCGCCGTTTGAGAGATTGACTATCCCCGCGAAAATGTGCGCGACAGTCCCCTCATCATTGCCGTAAGCGAGCTGGTTGTTGGTCTCCGCGAGGATGCGGTCGGGGCTGTAGCCCTGCTGGGCGTAGCTTTTGATGTTGGTCTTCGCGACGATCGAAAACAGCGTGGACGGGATGCCCGCGCCGGAAGCCTCCCCGATCGCGATACAGAATGTCTTTTTGTCAATGAAAAAGAAATCGTAAAAGCTGCCGCCGCCCTCATCTGCCGGGAGCAAAGACGCGTAAATGTCAAAATCCTTACGGTCAGGAAATGCCGGAAATACATTCGGCAGCATATTCTGCACAAGCTGCCGGACCAGGCTGCGTTCCGTCTCCATCCGCTCCTTTTCGGTACTGATGGAACGGATATGGTCGATCCGCTCGCGCAGCTCCGCCGTCATATGGTTGAAAGACTCTCCAAGCCTTCCGATCTCATCGTCTGTCGTCACATCCACTTGCAGCGACAAGTCGCCTCCGCCGATCTTTTCCACCTGTTCTGTCATCCTTACGATTGGGCCAGTCAGGCTGTCCGATAAGGATTTTCCCACGCCCAGCAAGACCCATGCGCCGATGCACAGAAAAGCGATGCAGCAGCCTAAGCTCCACAAAAGGCTGGTACGGATGCTGTCTTTCAGTTTGTCAATATACCCGGAAAAATCTGTCCGGATGCCGTGGATGATCCCTTCCTGTCCGGCGCGGTCCTGCACGACACAAAGCGTCCATCCGGTCTCCGGCATCGTCCGTAAAGTATAGCTGTCATTATCCTTGGTGGAAAAATCCTCTTTTCCCAAAAGCGATGCCGCGTAATCCGCGTCCTCAAACGATCCGGGCGCGTACATCAGCCTGCCTCTGCCGTCGAACAGCACAAGGGATATCGCAGCAGCTTGATCCATCTCGGCAATCTTTTTGGGAATCGAGCCCATTTCGATCCCCGCCGCGACCACGCCCGCGAAATTGCCCCGCGCGTCAACATAAGGACAGGCGCAGACGACCTTCTCGGCATCGGAGAGCACGCCCTGGACGACATTGCTCCAATAATACGGTTTGTCCTGCTTTTCCGCCTTGATGTACCACCTGCTTTCACGCGGATCCTTTCCATTGTCATCCAAAGCCGCTTCAGGCGTGGTGATGACTCTGCCGGTTTTCGTCACGACATACATGGACAGGCCGGACGGATCCTGAGGATCGTAGTCCGGCAGATTGGACAGCAGTATGCCTATCTGCCGGTCGGAAGGACCTGTCGCCATCTCTTTCGCGACCAGCTGCGCCTGCTGGCGGACATCCCCGAAATATTCATTGATATAGCCTTCACAGAGGTTGGCGTAATTGCCTGCCGTCGCTTCATCCAGCTTTTCAAGCGCGTCTGAAGTCTTTTCCGAAATGGCATTCGTCCGCCGCAGAAAATCCCCGTGGATGCTGTAGCCCAGCCACCCCAAAAGCGCGAAGATCAGCAAAAGCTGCAGCGCGGCTATGCCAAAGCCTCCGCCGATGATGACCCGCCTTACCCTCTTTTTTATCGAACCTGTTTTTTTCGCAGTTTTCGTCTTTCTCATATAGCCTCCAGCAGATGTGGCTGTCTGTTATAGCACTTCCAGATAAATTGCCGCGGGATCCTGCCCATCCGCCTCGCCGTGAATAAACGCGTCACAGCGGATCAGGTATTCCTTTGCTGCCAGATCCCGCCGGTCCGTGCGGATGACTTCAAGAAAATAGCCCCGCGCATCGGCAAAACGGTGAACCAAAAACAGCTCGACTCCCTTTTCAAACATATTCCGTGTCCGCCGTTTGATGTTGCGGATCTCCGGCTCGTCTCCCTCAAAGATGTCGTATACGATCTCTTTTTTCCTCACATGAGATAAATACACGACGCCCAGCATCCTGTGGTTGTATTTTTCCTTGGCGCCCGGCACCTGGGACAGATAAGTCTCTGTCACAAAAATCCGCGTAAAATAATCCGCCGCTTTCTGCTGCAGCATCCCGCACAGCGTCACATGAGGTGAACGGATCAGCGGGGCAAGCCGGTCGCCATACCCTACCATCCCCACCGTGACGCTCCCGTAACAGAGCGCGACCGAAAGTCTCTTGTAATATTGCCGTTCGTCCTCCGGCAGCTGCTCAATTTCCGTAAAGACATCCAGTGCTACGGACAGTGCCTCCTGCGGGTGATCCGGAAACAGGGACAGCACGCCGGATGAGCGGAAATCCATAACGATTCCCTTTTTTTCAATCAGCGGCATGCACTGCGCCAGCATATGGTTGATCCGCCGGAAAACCTCGTCCCCGTCCGTATGCTCTGCCTGCCTGACAAGCTCGATCACATTGACATTGAGGATGCCTGCGTCAAGCTCAGTCTTTTCACCCAGCGCGAGTGAAGAAAATTCCGATGGTATGTAGTCTGTCCGCATTTTTTCTCCTTCTATGGAAAATCCCCTCTTACGGCACCTGTATGTTCATCGTCCCCGGATTGTTGATGGATATCGCCCCGCCCCAGTTGCACATCAGCTTGGATGAATTGTTAAGCGCGGGCTTGCCTCCGATCATCACTGTCGGAGAACCGGGTGCCCATGGCGCGGTCGTGACCGGAATGCAGGGCATCGGTGTCAGCGCGCCCATTGCTGCCGCCGTTGCCGCCGCCACGGTCGGATTTGCCAGGGATTTGCACATCCCAAACGGCATCACATTAACCATCGGCTTGTTGTCCATGATCGTCGCGATCGGCATGCTTGTGACCGTGCGGTTCTCCGGCAGGACATTCAATACCGACGGCGTCATTCCGAACGGGCAGGAAAGCATCGCTCCGCCGCATACGCAAAATCCCATTATCGGTAACTCCTTTCCTTCGTCATCGCAAAGCCGTCCCTCATTTCACGGATACCGGTCTCACTCATCATCGCTGTCTTTGCTGTCGCTTTTTGTACTGCTGTCCTTTTTGCTGTCATCCGAGTCCCCGTCATCTTTTTCGTCCGACTTCTCATCAGTCTTTTCATCATCGGTCTTTTCATCCTCGCTCTCCTCGGCCCGGACAAATACGCCGTTGATGAAGGTTCCCTCGCTCTCAACCTGTCCGGTATCCGTGTTATACAGCTTGCCCGAACCATTGAAGAGATTGTTCGTGAAGCTGCCCTCATAGCGCAGCAGCCCGTTGTCCGCGTACAGCTTTCCGTCACCGGAATACATCCCCTCGTGGAAGCCTCCCTCATAGATCAGGCTGCCGGTCGCGGGGTTGTACTGCTTGCCGTCCCCCTCGTAGACATCATTATCATAACCGCCCTCGTAGATCAGGCGTCCCTGCGTGTCAAAGCTTTTGCCGCTGCCTGACATATGTCCTTCCGAAAAATCTCCTTTGTAGAAAAGACTTCCGTCTGCCGCGTACTGGTTGCCCGTCCCGTCGAATTCACCGTCCACAAACTCACCCTTGTAGACAGGGACTTCATTTTCATCGTAGAGCGTGCCCTTGCCCTCGTAATTGCCCGCTTCAAATTCGCCCGCGTAGATGACTCGTCCATTTTCGTCGAAGAGCTTTCCTTTGCCCTCATAAACCCCGGCGGCAAAGCTGCCCTTGTAATTCAAGGTGCCGTCCGTCCGGTAGAGCCTGCCCTTGCCTTCGTAGAGACCCGCCGCGAATTCACCGGCGTAAACAAGGTTGCCGTTTTCGTCGTAGAGCCTGCCTTTTCCGTCATAGACGCCCCCTGCAAGGGATCCCTGGTAATGGATACGCCCGTCCTTCCGGTAAAGCGTGCCCTCGCCCTCTTTTACTCCGGCCGCGTAGCCGCCCTTGTATTTGATGCTGCCGTTCTTGCGGTAGCGCGTCCCCTCACCGTCAAATTTCCCGGCCGCGTAGCCGCCCTCATACCGCAGTATATGCTTTGCCGAAAAGCAGGCTCCTTCGCCGTCATACTTGCCATCGACGATGCTGCCTTTATAGCGCAGGTTTCCTTTGTCGTCGAAAATGCTCGTCTCACCGGTCACAAATTCATCTGCCGAAAATATACCGTTTGATACAAGCTTGCCGTTGTAATAGAGCTTGCCCGTTCCTTCCTTTAGGCCTCCGGCAAAATTGCCCTCATAAACAAGCTGCCCTTTTTCATCGTAGAGCTTGCCAAGTCCTTCGTATTCTCCCTGCTTGAAATCCCCGGTGTATTCCAGCTTGCCGTTCGGGTAATACAGCTTGCCGGAGCCGTCATAGAGATTCGCGGAAAATTCTCCTTTATACTGCGTCTTTCCGTCCTCGTAATACGACTCGCCGTCGCCCTCGTACATCTCCATCTGAAAGCCGCCCCGGTACAAAAGCACGCCCTCATCGTTGTAGAGGATCCCCTGACCATTGATCCGCCCGCCGTCAAGCCGCCCGATAAAGATGACATTTTTATCTTTATAGTTGTCCAAAAGCCTGACCTTGCCCGTATAGCCTGCCATCTCTTCGGAATTGATGACAAAGGTTCTCGTGAAGAACCGGCCGATCACCCACGGAACAAGAAACCAGATGGCAAGCGCGAGGATCAGGATGGCTAAAAGAACGACCACAAAGACCATCTTTTTTGCCACATAACGCTTGCCGATCAGGACATATTCGCTGATCGAACGGGGCTTTGCCGTCACATCCCGCACTTCTCCCCGGATGTCCGAAGAGATCCTGCCGATCAGCCCGGACGGGGAAAATATGCTCCTGAGCCTGCGGATGAAAATCTGAACCGGCATCGTCACCAGGCTCCCGACGCGTTTTAAAAGCCTTATGAGAAATCCTTCGCCCGATCCCCCTGCAAACTTCATAACCTACTTGCCTTCCAATCCGTTGTCAATTTCATAAGTCCCGATCTGGTCGAAAACGATGTCCTTCTGCTGCGTCCGAAGCGTATTCCACATTGACCATACCAGAAATCCGACCGCCGCCAGCGCGATCAAAAGCAGCACAACTCTTTTGACAACCGGAAAAACGCTTTTGACCTTTTCCCATGCCAGATAGCCTTTCGTGTGGGGCGTGCTCCTGTCCTCCGGCGCCAGCCCGTCAATAATGCCGGTAAATACTTTAAACAGCCGGTATGCCTCGATCACATTGTCATAGTCGCCCGGCCGGATGATGTCACGGTAATCGGAAAGTGCCAGCACCGTCCGCCTTTTCAGCTCCTCCTCAAACAGATGGTCATAGACCGCGAGCAGTCTTTTTTGCATGTCTGTCTTGTCATTTTTCACGACTGACGCAGGGTTCGACAGTTCATAACTGAACTCGATCTCATCCGCGTCCGAGGCAAGGATCCTGTCGCTTTTTAAGACATCGGCTGCCACGCCGTCCGGCATTGCCAGAAGCATCAGCTTTTCAAGCAATTTTCCGAACAGGCCGATCCTCTCTTCCAATGAACAGCTGCTTTTTTCCAGTCTGTCCTTTATGCTCTGTCCTTCGTGATAGGAGAAAACCAGGTACAGATTTCCATTGTCCACAAAACATCCATGGTAATCACGGAATTTGCCCTCTGCCTCGTGTGTCAGAAAAAACGGCATCAGCATCTCGATCAGTTCCCGCGTACAGACGCAGATCAGCTTATATTCACGGTTGTCGGATATATCCTTGCAGATATACCGCTTAATCGCCTCATCCGATTTCGCGAAGCCGATCACATCATAGGTTTTGTCGATCGTCTCGATAACCATATCCTATGCCTCACTCACGCACCAATACATAGATCGAAGCGCGCACATCAGGAAACGCGACGCTCTGCGCCATCACCTCGTAGACGCCGGGCACGCCGGGTGCCGTATACAGCCCATGCTCGTCCACAGTCCCGCCGTGTTCCTGCACGCTCCAGCGCACTGCCTTTTCCGCCATATTCTGGCAGACCGCTTCCAGCGTATATGCTTCCCGCACGGAAAGCTCCAGCACATTCGGCTTGATGAAAAGCTTGCGTTCGCCGATCTCCTCCTCTTTTTGGGCGGAACTCCTCACTGCCATCCAGTGTATCCGCGCCACCCGTTCTGATGTTTCGGTGATCAGGCGCAGGCCGATCGTAAAGCTGCCGTTCTCCGGGCTTAGATCCGCCGCAAGCTCCGCGTCGATCCCTTCCTCCCGCGTCTGCTCATAAACCTCAGACGAGCCGTAAACAATGTGTCCCGATATCTTTTCCATTCCCAGCGTGATGGTGACATCTCCGATGCCCAGCCCGTGCAGGATGTCCCCCGAAAAGAACCGGTCGCCGCGCCGCGCGGGCGAGGTCAGGGCAATCTCACACACGCCCTGCGCCACCAAAAGGGATTCTTCTTTTGCCGACACGGATACTCTTCCCGGCTCCGGTTTTTGCACGGCCTTTTCCGGCGCATAGCTTTCTGCCGGTTCCATTTCCCGCAGCAGACGCGTCGAAGCATCCGCGAGAACGCCGCTGTAAATATACTGCCCGAACGGCATCCCGGTGATCCGTTCGATCAGAAATGTGTCTGCCGCGCGCACGAGGAAAATCCTGGCAAGATAGATCGCCTCTCCGCTTTTCGCGAAAAGCTCCTCCATTGCCGTGCGGTAATGGTAGTCCGCGACCGCCTGCGCCACATCCTCACGGACGATCTGTGAATTTACCTCACCGTTCAGCACTGCCTCCTGAAGCTGCCCGGACAGCGACAGCTTAACCGTCTCCGGATCGACAGAAACGCCCGCGCTTTCCCCTTCCGTATCACTGACCCCGACCGGAAAATACAGATCGTAAACGCCGGTCCGCTCAAACAGCATCTCATCAAAGGTCACATGGATCCGTGGCTGTCCGCCGCTTGCAAAGTGGTTTAATATCAGGTCATAGGAAAAGGACAGATTGCGCCTGCCTAAATTTTCAATGCGGATGTGGATCCGCGCCGTCTTTCCCGCCTGCACGAACCGCGGAACGATGTGGCGGATCGTCACATCCTCGACCGGCTGGAAGGTATGCTCCTGCTCATACAGCCTTGCCGCCGCGGGAAGCTGCCTGACCGGCTCCTGTGCCGTCAGATACAGATGGAAATTCTCACGGATATGCCCGTGGGAATATTCTGCCGAATTTTTTGGCACCGGCTCATCCGTTATGTTGAACACCCGGTCCGCTTCTTCCTCGTCATACTCAATACACAAATACACATACCGTCCGCCCTTCCGGCTCTCGGACACAAAACCGTCGATATCAGAAAGCCGCTGGACAAACGGCTTGTCCACGACGATTTCCCGTCCGTAGGCATCCAGCGCGACGCCCGCCTCTATGGAGATGGTCTGCTCATCAATGTCCACCACCGAAAGCCCTGCAACGACACCGCAGCCGTCCAAAAGCCGGGAAAGCATCCTGCGCTTGTCATTCCCATAGCGCTGCTCGAGTTCAAAATCCTCTGCCGACAGCAGCTTTCCGTAATAGTAATTGTTGCGTTCAAATGGAAACAGTTTCGTGTTTTTCATTGCAGTTCTCCCCTAATCCATTGGTCACGCCACCGTCTCGTCACCGGAACGCTCCCGCGAAGTCAGTGTAGAAAATGACAGTGACAGATGCCCGTCAAGCCTGCCCGGCCGGTACTGGCCGATACGGCTGTTGAGACCTATATAAGTGTGGTTGTCCAAAAACATATACGGCTTTAACACCACCAGCTCGAGAGCGATGTACACCGGGATCACATCCTCAATGATCCGGATCAGCGTCCGCCTCTCTTTTTCCGAACGGATCGCCTCCTCGCGCACAAAAACCATCAGTATGTACGGATCATCGCGGTAGAGCCGCTCGTCACGGGGCACATCCTTGTACTGCCGCCACTCCACGATGACCGGAAATTCCCCGGTATAGAGCCGGACAAAATGCTCGACGGATCTGCGGGTTCCCCGTATGCGTGACAGCCAGAACGCATTCTTTAACAGCCACCGAAGCTGCTTTTTCGACCAGATGTGGCCTTCATTAAAATCCAGCCACCCCGCCATCCAAAAAAGAAATTCCTCGTCCGCGGCATCCACATCCAACAGCTTCGGGACAGCGGCAATGCGTCTGTCCATGTCCTCATACAGCGACTGGAATATCCCCAGGTAACGGTCCAGAAAACCGTCCTTATCTTCCTGGGCGTATATTTCCGGCAGGCTCTCCACCCACGATGTACCCGGAAAATACAGCACAAAATCCGACAATTCAAACGGCTCTTCCTGCGGATACAGCTCCAGCGCAAACCACAGATACCGTCCCTTTACGCCATGCAGTAAAATGTCCGGTGCCATCGGAAGGGAAAGCTTCCGGCATGGCTCCATCGCGGACAGCTTATCGCCAAAGGACATCCGCTGATCGCGGATCAGCCCGCCCATGTCTGCCGGCTTACCGTCTATCGACACAGCGGTCTCCTCCGCCGTATATATGATCAGCCTGCCCGATGGCGGCGTGCCCTCGCAGCGCATCGTCAGCCTGTGCCATTCCATCTGCTTCTCACCGCTGTCGAACACCCGCGACAGCAGGCGGATCGTTCTGCCATCCGCCGCTTCCGGCGCAACGCCCCTGCCCGTCAAAACGAGCCCTTCCAGACAGCCCCGCTCATAGTCTGTGCGTTTATTCAGTAAAAAATAGTTTCGTTTTCCGCTCATCTGTTTATTCCAAAAGGATCTGCCTTCTTATCTGTCAAACCATCGAAAGCGCATGGCGTATGCGCCCTAATACAGCGATACCGTTAGGCGACAGGATGATGTCCCCTTCCTCACTTTGGACGGCTCCCGTACCTTTTACCGCTATATCCAGCGACCGCACACGATGGATGTACGGTCTCTCAGCCAGCCACCCGTAAAGGCTGCCATAGACGATCACACTGCCGAATACATCCGCAAACCGGTCAAAATAACCGCGCAGATCCTCCTCCAAAAGCCTTTCAAGGTGGCGGTACTCAGGCTTCGCTGCAGCATCCACGAAAAGCTCGATCTCCACATAATCCGGCAGGTACAGGACGATGCTGCTGCCGATCGGACGGTACTCTTCCATATAACGGCGGATGTTGGTCTCATATCCCGGATGAAGAGGCATCCCCTTTTTGTGCCCATAAGGGCGTATCATCGTATGGAAATCCAGCTCGGACGCGTGCTTTGTAAACCGCTGCACTTCTTCCACCGGAAGCACCTTAACCGCTTCGAGCAGAAGCCCCGGCGTTTTTTTGATCCGCTCCTCGACATCCCTTGCGGTCACCGCCGTCCGGGGATGCTTCATCATCCGCCTCGCCTGAAGGAAGCACTCCCGGTACGACTGGCGGTCCGTTCCGCCCGTGCCGTCCGTGATGTTGGAAATGACAGTGCCCTCCATTCCGGTCCCGGCAATGCGGTTGACACGCCCGGTCTTGATATTGCCCCGCGTCCCCGCCGTCACCGAAAGGCTTGCCAAAAGGATCTGTCCCTCCGGCGCCATCCCCCGGATCCCGTCGCCGAAGCGGATCGTATTCGTTTCACTGTCAAAAGTAAATACGCGGTCCTCCGGCCCGCTGGCGCCGAAATCCCCGACCCATGTCCAAAGCCGAAAGGTACGCGGCTCCATCTCATCTTCGATCAAAAGCACAAGCCGCTCCGGCAGAACGCCCGTATCCGGAAGCTCGATCTCTTGCTCCGGAAAACCGTTTCCCACCGCAAGCGCGTGTGTATCCCGTTCCTCCCACTCCATATTCACTGCCAGATAGGACGCCTCTTTACTGTCAGCCGTGTCACCATCCACAAACAGACGGACGGCGTTTTCTCCATAGAGCAGCTCTTTTCTTGAGACAGTCACCGGCACGAACCGATCCCCGTCACGGCGGAACAGACGGTTGATCCCGTAATCGGCCAGTGCCGTGGCAAGCGTCACGGATTCTCTGTCGCCCTTCAGATAGACCGATTCTATTCTGGTGTCGCGCTGTACCGCCGTGGCGATATTCATACTGATGCCCGCAATCCTCGGCGGGATGTCAAACAGCCCGTCCTCATAGGTCAGGCGCAGAAAATAACCCGTCTCCCCGAACACCTCGGTCTGTTCCATAGCCCCCGGAAGCGAAAATGTAAAAAAACCGTCCTCAAGCAGACCGTGCGTGCCGTCCGCCGCATCCGCCACCGGTTTCCAGCTTCCTTCTGAAAAATACGACAGCGCAAGCTTTACAAAGGGCACGAAGCCGCTGCCCGCCTCATCCTCCCTGCCGGCAATCGGCGTCCTCTTAAGCTCCGCTTCTTTGGCGATGGCCATATAAAGCGACAATTTCTGTCCGTCCGGAAGCGGCGACGCTGTTTTCATATAGAAATCCATCCCGCATTCGGGTGCTTCACCAAAGACATAGAAGCTGCCGCCCATCGCGCCAAACTGCCACTCCTGCCGTTTCCACTTGCGCACATTCTTTTCATTAGCGGCAGACAGACAGCTTGAGATATCATCCTTTACAAGCTGCTTTGCCCCGTCGATCTCAAAGACCAGATCCTGCGCGTAAAACTTTGTGCCGTCAACGAGCAGCAGGTCATCCTCCGGCTCCATCTGCACGAGACAGGACGCGGGACGCACCGCGCGGCGTGAAATGCCCAAAAGCTTTAGGTAACTGGCAAAGTGCTCCTCCCCGATCTGGTCGAGAAAGTACTGCTGCTCCTCTTTGCGCAGCGCGAACAGCTCGAGCATCGTGATACCGGGGTCATGGCGGTTGTAGTCGGTCCACTGCGGATAACGGCTGGCGGCTACACTGCGCGCCTCCCCGAAAATATCCTCGTATTCTTCATTGTCCAATACCAGAGGCTTTAGCATTTGTTACCTCACCATCACACGGATCCCGTGTACCCCGTTTACCGGAAGGGCAAACGGGTGCCCAAGGATCTCTTCCGCATCCATGAACTCTGATTCCGCGGAAACCGTCATTGAAAAATTTCTCACGCCCGTCACTCCGGGCACGGAGAACAGCTCATTTTTCAGCTGCGTCTCTTCCGGCAGCGTGCCGATCTCCCATTCCCCGGGATTTAAGTATTCCGCAAGCCGCCCATCGAGTTTCTTTTGCACATCCGATACGCTGCCGTAGTCATTGACATAAACATCTGCCGTGGCAGACACCCTTACAAACAGCGGCATCTGCACGGACAGCCGCCCGCCTGCCATAAGCACCGGCGGAATCTGCGGACACAGCACGCCAAATATCTGTTTTTTTATCTGCGGAAACATCGCCCGCCCGGTCTCGGTTCCGGGAAGCACGACTAAGGTCACATAACCTTTCCGCGCCCTGGCGTACCGGTCAATGCCGCGCAGGCAGCGTACCTTTGATACTGACCGCACCTGCGTGAGCACCATCCGTTCAAAATCCCTCCCGCAAAGCGCGCGGTTCTGGTGGCGGAAAGAGGCATCGTGCCGCAGGATCGCTTCGTCCATCTCTTCCGCGTCACAGCCTCCGGACAGAGGCATCGGGTTTTGTACCCTGCTGATGAAACCGATCGACCGCCCCATCCGGTTTATCCGGTTTATAGGCAGATTGGTCGCGCTGCCCCCGCCATATGTATAAGTGATGCGGACATTGTCTTCCCGACCGATCGCCGGAAGACGCCCGTGTCTGCCGTCGCCAAACTGCACGATCCCTTTCGCCGGGTAGAGCATATAATGGCGGTCGGATGGACGGGACCGGGAAAAATCCCTTACACGAATCCACCGCACCCAGCTTCGTTCTATAAAGCCCTGCTCATCTGTCTCCGTAAACAGACGCCCCGCTTCCCGCAAAGCTTCCTCATCACTTTTCGACAGAAAGCCCTGTTCATCGACATATACCTGCGTCTCATGTACATTCTGCTCACGCAGCGCAAGCTCAAGATCTTCTTTTCCCTCCTCCACGGAGAAATATTCCGTCTGTCTTTCGGAACGGTTCGCCACCCTCGTCGCGTTGAGGCAGAATTTCAGTATCCGCGCCGGATCCCCTGGTGCCTTGCAGACCGCGCGCAGCCAGTACCCATCCTCACCGAACAGCCTTGCGCTTTTCATATCGTCGTAGCAGGCAAAGGTCATCGTACCCGTCTGCATCAGCCCCCGCGTCTCATCCACAACGGTCATGCCCCTCCATCCGCTCCCGGTCATGTAGCTCCAGGCAATCTGACGCACGGCATCCGTCTGTTCCCGCGCGACCTCGATCAGCGCGCGCAACGGATTCCCAAGAGGCGGCGACGCAAATTTATAATACACGGCACAGCCCTCCGTGTCCGTCCGGACAAATGGAGTAAACGGCTCGCCGTCGAACCAGTCCTTTCCGGGACGGCTTTCACTTTCCATATTGTTCTGCAGCACAAGCTGACTTGGCAGTAAGCCCCTGCCTTCGTACTCGTAACTGAAATAGGCTTCACTGACCAGCGGCAGAATGTAATTCCCCTCGGGCTTGTACAGATTGGAAATCTTGGTGATGCGGGCACGGATGCAGCAGATCTCCCTCGAACTTACAAGCACCGGCGTCATATCCTGCGGACAGCGGAAGGATAGATTGATCATCCTCCCACCCGCACCGTGTTTGGAAAAAACGCGCCTGTTCTCCACCTGATCAAACAAGCTGCCCCAGCCATTGCCGTTCCAATATTCCCAGATCACCTCTTCGATCGCGACATCCGTATGCACATCGGCAATGAAATCCTCCTTGCGCATGACCCAGTTCCAGTCGGTCTGCGCGCCCCGCTCCCCATAGGGCTGCTTGCGGAAATCCTCACGGAACGAAAGGCGGATCGTCGCTCCCTTTTTTGACAGCACCTCATCACTGCCGAAATAGACCTCACCATACAGCTCAAGTTGTTCCCCAAACGGCAGAAAATTGGCCGGCGCGCATTCCAGACCGCCTCCGACGACCAGCTCCGGCCGGATCTGCTCGCATCGGCCCGCAATGCGGATCTGTGAAAGCGTCAGTCCGAAAAACCTCTCCGGAAAGACCGGACGCAGACGCACCCACAAATCTTCTGACTCGTCAACGGTCTGCGGCGTCACTGCCGGAGAGCCTTCACCTTTGTATAGCACCAGCCTGCCGTCCTCGGCATGCACATCCGAAAACGGCACGAATCCGTCTTCTGCCCCGTACTCGATCGCGCACAGCTTTTGATCCGCCAAAAGCGAAAGCCACTCATCGGACAGCAGCCTGCCATTTGCTCCGAAAAAATCAAGCAGGATGCTCCCGCGCGTGGCGATACGAAATACCGTCGGCTCCGACAGCAGCAGGCAATGGCTTTGCAGACTGTCCCTCCCCGGCGTAAACAAAGTGTAGCCGCCTGCCGCGCCTTCGGCATCGCCTGCGATCCTTACGATCTCATCCCGGTCATCGACTGTCTGGTAAATGGCGTCACATACCGCGGGCGTCACATAGACATCCTCGGTCGTCTCGAACCTAAGCTGCCCGCCCTCGTCGTCATCCGCAAACAGCTCTGTCCCGCTCTCGACCATGCTTCCGGGCACATCCTCGCCCGCAAGCGAAAACTGCACAAAGCCTTTCGCGCCTTCCGCCGCCAAAATCTGCGCGCCGGTCGCATCGGCAAAGGCGATCCGGTTCTTTTCGCGGATGCGTCCGCAGCGTTTTTCGGTACCACTCAAAAGCCGCGCAAAAGAGAGCGCGATCGCGCTGCCGATGTCCGGCTCGTCTTCTGAGAAACGCCACTCCGGCGTGTAGCTTGCCGCGCGCTGTCTGATTGTCTCGATGATTTCCTCTTCGGTCTGTTCCATTGCTGCTGTCCCAAAAAATACGCCGTTTTATTCCCCGAACCCTTCGTTCAGATAATACGGAAATACGAGGTTGAACGGATTGTTGGTGCTGCGCACGACATAGCCGATTTTTATGTCCAGCTTTCCGCCCGCGTCCACCTCGCCAATATCCACGGAAATATCTTCGATCCGCGGCTCCCACTCAATAAGCGCGTCCTCAATGTCGCTTTTCATCCGGCTTTTTGTCGTGTAATCCAGCGACGCGAATATATGGTCATGGATGCCGCACCCGAATTCCGGGTTCGCCTCCCGCTCCCCTTTTCTCGTAAAAAGAATGATCCGTATCGCTTCCGCAATGTCATCCTCGTGGGAGACCATCTTCATTTCACCCGTCTGCGGATCAACGCGGACCGGAAAAGACACGCCCTGTCCTAAGAATGACTTTGCTTCATCACCGTACATCACAGGTATCTCCCTTCACATCTGCGCAAATTTCCATCTGCGTATCCAAACCCAAAGCATTTATGTCAGTTGATCTTTACCATCCCTGCTTTCAGCATCGCCATGCCGCCGCCGTCAAGCTTCAACTGGCCGCTGCCCTTGACCTCAACCATGCTCCCCGAAATGTTGGTGCTCTGTCCATTGATCTTGACCGTCTGGCTGCCTTTGATCTCGATCTGGTTCATCGAGAGCGTCAGCTTCTTTGCTTTGCCGTCGATCGTCACGGCAGCTCCTCCGCATTCGAGCGTGATCTTGGAAGCTGCCGCCAGCCGCACATGACCGTCCTTTGCCTTGATCTCCAATAGATTTTTGCTGTTCTTGTCCGTAATGGTAATGTTCTGTTTTTCGTCCGACAGCTTGATCGTCAGACCTTGCGGCGTGTGCGCCGAAATCAGCTCCTTTTTCTTCTCATCCGAAAGCAGGACTTCATTCCCGCCCTTTGTCTTTACGAGCTTTTTGGGATTCTCCTTTGCCGCGGTATTTGCGGGCAGCTTGTTGACATCGTTCCAAAGACAGCCGAGCACAATGGGCATATTGCGGTCGCCCATGTTGAATCCCAAAACCACTGTGCTTCCGATCTCCGGCAGGAAATAATTGCCGTAGCCGTTTCCCGCGTATGGCATGACGACCGGCACCCATGCGCTGACATTCTTGCCCGTCGTTCCGAGGAAATATTCGACTTTGACCATGCCCGGATGCTTCTCATCCCAATTTTCTTTGACCTTGCCGATAGCAAGGCTCGCGATCTCTTCGGACCGTCCCACGTCCGCGATCCCGTCAAATATGCCGCTCATTACAGCCACCCCTCGAATTCAAACTGCGTCAGAAAATGCGTTCCGTCCATCTCATGCATCACATCCGTGATGTAATACTTATGATCACCGTAATCGCTTTCCAAATCCTTGATCTCTAGATATCTGCCCGGCACGATCTGCGGCAGCCCCAATGTCATTCCGCTGCCGGTCTGCTTCTGACAGCCCCTCATCCGGGCGATCGTCTTGGCGCGGGCATTCACCTTTTCCTGCGTATCCGCCTCCGCGTCCGTCAGGGAAAGCGTCGGTGTCGATGAGCCGAGCTTTTTTACATTTTTTCCTGCCTTAACCGCGGTCTTCGCGCTCAGCGACACCTGCTTCTTCGGATCGTAACCGATGACCTCAATCTGCAGGTTCTCATATTCTTCCTGCACTACCAATGACAGCAGCGCCTCCTCAGGCTTTAACGAAAGCACCGGGCTTGTCTGTCCGCGCGGCTTGCGGAAATAGATTTTATCCGCAAAGACGAAAAACTCCCTGTCCACCTTGCCCGACGCGATCAGCTCCTGCGTGATGAAACGGTAATCGTTCTGTGACTGCGACACCGGATGCTCAAGCTTGTCTGAGGTCGCGTCGATCACGGCCTTGCCGAGGCTCGTATAATCTTTTAAAATCGTGTTCACCGCGTCAGAATAATTCTTGACATCGTGCAGCACCTGACGGCTGCCGCTTTTCATCATCAGGCGGCGGGCGTCCATCAGCGTCACCACCAGATAATGCCGTTGCCCGAATTCCGCCCCGAGCATCGCGACATACCCTTTGAACACCTTTTCCGCCGAAGACTGATAGCCTATGGAAAGCTCCACGACCGTTCCGAGTGAAAATTTCCCTTTGATGTCTTTTGAAAAAGAATGGCTCTCCTCATCGTAAATCGGTCCGATCTTCAGAATCGCAGTATTTGCCGCGTTAATCGACAGCTTGATCTGTACGGACTCCACCGGCATATTCAGTTTTGTCACAAGATCCGTTCCGTTCACCGTCACTTTTAGAAGCGGCGCTTTAAATCCCTCATAGGTCTTGGTCAGATTCGCGTACGAAAAGGTCTGTGTCATCAGATCCGCCATTTATGTTTCCTCTAAAGCAGGAATCACCAGCCGCATGCCCACCGGCACGGCAGACGGATTCATGATGCCGTTGGCTTGCGCGATCAGCCGCCAGTAGGACGCGCTGCCGTACTCTTCGTTGGCAATGCTCCTTAAGCTTTTGTCCTGCGTCAGTACTATGCATTTCGTCCGGTCAGGCGAGCTCTTCGGGCTCTGGCGCTTCTTCGTCTCCTGCTTGCCGTCTTCGGTGATCACCAGATCCGCCTCGCTGCGTACCGGCATGCCGCCTGTCCCGAACATCGTATAGGTCACCTTGATGCTCTTGACCTTTCCCAGAAAATTCGTCGATCCCCATACGAACCGCACCGACGGCGGCTGATGCGTCTTGCCCTCGATCTCCACCGTGGACAGCAGCATATTCATATATGGGGAAATGTCCTCTTCCTTGCGCTCCTTGACTTCTTTTCCGGTCTTGTCGCCAAATTCCAGGATAGAGGAAATATCAAAGCTCAAATGCAGCGTCAGCGTCTGCGCGTTTCCCACGCTGACCTGGTGCATATCCTGCTGGGAACCGATCGTCTTGAACGGCTCCAATGAACCGTCTGCCGCGATCGTGTATTCCGTCGGATTGAACTGGCAGACAAACTTTTCTGTTTTCCCGGGCGCGGTTTCGATTTCAAGTACCGCATTGCCTGTCTCTTTACGGATTGCCTTGTCCGGCCCCGCTTTGGCTGCCATTGCGTTTCCCCCTTTTCCAAAAAACTCTCTGATGCATTATTGTACAACCCCCCCGAAAAACTTCAAGTATTTTAGCCTCACTGAAACTTTCAGCATCTTTCGTTCGCATTAGTATACTACACCGTGTCCAACAAATGTCCAACATTCGATTCTTCTTAATCCAAGCCGTATCTCATTTTTTCCAACTGCCAGGCTCTTTGAAATTCCGGGGTAATGCGGTCCATATCCAGGTCAAACGGTCTTTTCTGCCTTTGCGCATTGGATGCCGGCTGCTGTTCTTTCTGCATTTGGATCGTATGCTCCTGTTCTTTTAATATGCGCTCCAATTCCCGTGTCCGCTGCATATTCTCCCGCAACGCAAACTCTTTTTCTTCGAGCACTGTACGGATTTCCTGAATATCCCGTTCCATTTCTTTTGTCCTGCTTGGTTCGGCATCCCGTCCGGCATTTTCCCCTTCCGTCCGGGAACGGTTTTCACGGTAGGTAAGTCTGTTTGCCATCCTTTCCTGCCTGCCCGGCACCGTACCGGAAATTTCAGGCGCGGCCGGAGCTGACAAATATGTCCTCTCCTGTTCCGCCAAAATTGGCATTTCTGTTGTGTCCGTGTTTTCCCTGCCAAAATAATTCGCAATCCGATTGAGATTCCGATTGAGATTTCTTTTACCGATCCTATTTACGATCCGGTTGATATTTCTTACGCCGATCCTATTTACGATCCGGTTGATGTTTCTTTGACTGATTCTATTCCCGGTCTGATCGGGATTGATTTCCCATATGGTATTTCCGGTCAGATTAGTATTGCTTTCCAAAACGGTATTCACTGCACGGTTGAAAATACTATTGTCGATCCTAACCCCAGTCGGGGTGGGATTGCTTTCCAAAATAATATTCTCTGTCTGATTTCGGACATCCCCTCCTATGAGGTTTTGTATCAGATTTTGATCTCCCAATCTAAACAGCATCCGTGTTTCATAATTATTTTCAAATCCGGCAAGATTATTATTTATTGTATCCGGATTGTCTCCACCGAAATAATTCCTGATCACACCAGGATTTCTTACGCCGATCCTATTCACGATCCGGTTGATATTTCTTATGCCGATCCTATTTACGATCCGGTTGATGTTTTTTTGACTGATCAAATTTCCAGTCGGATTGGAATTTCTTTCTAAAACGGTATTCTCTGCACGGTTGAAAATACTATTGTCGATCCTAACCCCAGTCGGGGTGGGATTGCTTTCCAAAATAATATTCTCTATACGATTGAAAACACTATTGCCGATAGATTTTTGCGTCAGGTTCTGGTTTCCAAGCCTCAAAACCATTCTTGTAATATAATTGTTTCCTGTTCCGTAAACATTCTCTATCGTATAATAATTTTCCGCATTTGTCTGATTCCCTGCTTCATAGAAATTCTCTGTCCTCCACTGATTTCCTGCGCCATAGAGATTTTCTGTTCTCCACTGATCTCCTGCGCCATAAAAATTTTCTGTTCGCCATTGGTCTCCTGCGCCATAGAGATTTTCTTCTGTATCCTGGCTCCCTCCCCTATAGATGTTTTCATTTGCATATTGATGGATTGTACCGATACGATTTACCATTTTGGGCGCAGTATAATCCATATTTTCATACACATCCTGCGCTGAAAACATCCGGGAAACGGTCTGCATGAGCGTAAACGGCTGAAAAATATCTTCCAATTGCGTTGTCAATTCACTGACAAAATTATCTCCCTCTTTTGATAAAATAAAACTATTATTTTCACTATTCGACTGCCGATGTACAGTCTGACTTCCTTTTACATTCAGATATTGATGAGCAGTTTTATTACTTTCATAATTCGAATACTGATTGACAGCATGATCCCCTGTTTCATTTGATTGCTGCCGGACGGTCTTTTCATCCATCCTGTAAATCAGAGGCTTCCCCTCTTCCCATACTGCAATATCACTGTTCTGGTGCACCTCCAGCGGATAGAGTGTTCTTGCTTCCCCGTTATGAATATTGTTCATCATATTCCGGTAATCATTCGATATATCTTCTAACTGCAGCATTTGACGATAAATCGTATTGTTCTGCAGCGGTGCATCTTCCCCGGAATAATCGGACTTACCCTCCTCTGTCCGTATATCCTGATGATATACTCCCGGTTGCATGTCACTATGATATACTTCCGACTGTATTATCTCATTATGATATACTCCCGGTTGCACCTCATTACGATTGACAGATTTGTCCTCTATTACATCATCACCTTCAAGCTGAAATACCTGACGGTATGCATCATTTTCAGAATGATTTGCATCATTTTTAGATTGCCCCGCATTGCGAAGCACAATCTCACTCTTCGGATAAGATATTTCCTCAAAACCACTGTCCTTTGTCGTGATAACCGTTTGACTGTCGTTTTGCACATGCGGCAATCTGCCTTTTTTATCACCTCTCCGACGATCAGGCTCCGGTCTCTTCCGGTCAGCAAGCCGCCGTCTCGCCTGATCAATGCTGTTTCGGTCAACAAAACGCAATTCCCCGCGATAGATGTTGTTCAGGCTATAAAGGCTGGTACTCCCCTGATACACCTCATTGACATTCCGGCTGTCCGATGACTGGCTGCTGGTCCTGCGTTTTGCCTCGTGGTTCCCCAGCAAATTCCGCAGCACAAAATTCCGCTTGAAAACATTGCGGTTTATCGTTTGGAGATATTGGCGGAGCACGATGAATCGCGCTAAGCTGCCCGGTTGAAAATACGGACTGTTAAAAACCCTGTTTCCTGCGCGGAAAAAGCGGTCATTCGTAACATGAGGATACCGTGCCTGCATAAAACGGTTTGCAGTCACTCTGTTTTGTTCTATATGGATAGGACGGTCATCTGCATCATTCGGATAAAGTGCCAGAGCAGAACGGTCATCAATCACTCTGTTTTCATCTGTGTGTACATAACGCTCACTCATATCGTGAAGATATTGCGTCTGAACAGAACGGTCTCGCGTGCCCTGGGAATACTGTACCTGAACAGAACGGTTATCCGCTAACCTGTTTTCCTGCATATCAAAAGAACGGCTGTCAATCGCTCTGTTTTCTGTATAAAAATGCTGATTGGCAAGCTCACGGTTCCCCGTGTGGAAAAAACGATTGGCAAATACCCTGCTTTCCGTTTGAAAATACCGGTTGACAAATACTCTGTTTTCCGTTTGGAAATACCGGTTGACAAATACTCTGTTTTCCGTTTGAAAATACCGGTTGACAAATACCCTGTTTTCCGTTTGGAAATACCGGTTGACAAATACTCTGTTTTCCGTTTGGAAATACCGGTTGACAAATACCCTGTTTTCTGTATGGAAATACCGGTTATAATATGCCTTCTGTTCGGTATGAAAATGCTGCTGAACCTGCCGCAGTACTGTCTGTGTCACCACCTGCCTTTCGCGTTTATCAAGAAAAACCAGATTTCGGTAAAATACATCATAATCCCCAAACCGGGTGTGCCTGTCGATAATGTCTTCCGCAAACGATGCCGTCTGCTGTCCCGGTGCTATCTGCCGATGGATGTCTCCACTGCCGGACATCTGCGCGCCCAGCCGCTTTTTCTCCAGTGCCCCGGCAAAACGGCCCTGCCAGCGGTTTTGCGCGATATTTTTATGGCATACCGGTAAAACGATCTCTGTTCCCATTCCTCTACACCGTCACTTCCTCTATCCCCATATGCTGGATTTCCATTCTACGGATCATCACCTCACTGCGCAATGCATCGAGATCCGAAAAACTGCACCTCGTGACAACCCCCGTCTCTATGGAAAACATCCGCACAGCCTCACCATTCAGGTGCACCATGATCATCACATTATACAAATGCACGCCAGGCTTAAAATCGCGGATCGCTTTATCATCCGTACCTGTGCTCATTCCCCGCTCTAATACGATATAATTTGCATGATGCCTGTGTCTCTTTTCCCTCCGCATATAAATCTCACCCTCGTCTCCATCCGGTATCAGATCCACATCCTCTCCCATGCCGATATTGGAAACTTTGGCGAAACCCACTTTTAGCTGGTTCCCGAAATACACCTCAAAGGTATAGGCGGGTACCAGCTCATCTTTTGTTTCCTGCTTGACAGTGTTCATATTGTTATCTCCTTCCCCCATCCGGCTCCCATGTCCATATAAAGGGCCATGGTTGTTGCTGTTACCAGCTTGGCCATAAGCGCGAACATTTCAAAAGAATCCTGTTCTGCCAAACAAAAAATAAGCGAAACAAGACCTGTGGCCACCATGAAAATACAGGTGCCCGCCATAAACCATTCGTTTAAAAAGACCTTTTCCATCCGGTTTTCCTTCATGCTGTATCAAACCTTTTATGTGCCTTCACCTAAAGGGCAAAATTTTAAAAAACAGGCACTGAAAATACATTTTTTATTATACTCAAATACCTCATATGGTTCAAGCATTGACAACTGACTGGGTACAGCAGAAAATAAACCTGCCAGAATGGACAGATAGCACCCCTGGCTGAAATATTCATGGGCACGATCCTGCTTGAACGCGCCGATCTGGTCATTATAATTTGACAACGTGTATATATTCCTTTATTATCTGTATCCACTGCAAAAAGTCATTTACCGACACATGTTCATTAGCCTGATGACACTGGTCTGTCTGCCATGGTGCCTGTATTCCAAAAGCTATCGTATTGGGAATATGCCTTGCATAGGTTCCCACCCCCACGACCTTCGGCTCCGTATGCACATCCCTGAACGCTTCCTTAAAACCTGTAAATTTATCAATATGTCTTTTCCAGATATCCGTAAGAATTCTGACTCCTTTAGAGTTTTGATCCTCAAAAAAAGGCGGAAGATCAAGCGTTACTTCTGCACTGAGACCATATTCATCCGCTTTCTTTGTCAGATTCTCTGTTATCTTATCATGATTCTTGCCGTATGGTATTCTGAGGTCAATCCTCAGTTCACAGCCATTCTCCCCTGCTTTTAGCATACCTATGTTATAAGTGAGCTCTCCATAATCTCCTGTCCCTTCATATCCTATAAAATCCTTCGCATCAAAATCATGTACAAACTTTATGACAGGATAATCATTCAGATTGATTGCATCTTCCTCCATTGCCTTAGCAAGCAGTTCTATGGCATTGGTGCCAAGCTCCGGCTTGGAAGCATGTGCCGCTTTTCCTGTAACGTTTATGGTTTTGCCCGCAGCTTTACACATGGCAGACGCCGGAACAATGTTGACAGCACTGCCTCCGATGGCAATAAGGTCATGTATGCTCTCTCCGGATAACCTAAACTGCATGATACCCTTTTCGCTGTATATGACCGGGAATACAGAATCCGTAGTGATAGAAAAATCCGGTATCTCAGCATGCTTCGCATAGTACTGTATGCAGGAGCAGGTGCGCTCTTCATCGGTGCCGAGGATCAGCCTGACCCTGTAGTCATCAGGAATCCGGTTTTCAGCGACAAGTTCATGCATAGCAAAAAATGCCGCACAGGCAGGTCCTTTATCATCGACTACTCCTCTTGCATACATGGAAGGAACGCCACTCTCATCTTCTCTGAAACAAAGAGCAAATGGATCCGAATCCCATCCCTCACCGACAGGTACAACATCAAGATGGCATATAATTCCAAGGAGTCTGTCTCCCTGACCAATCTCTGCCCATCCTGCTCTGTCTCCTACAACACCGGTTCTAAAGCCCTTTGCCTTTGCCTCATCCAAAAATGTTTGTAAGACTTTGCGGGGTTCTCTGCCGTAGGGGGCTCCTTCTTCAGAGGTTCCGCCCACAGACGGAATGGCAATGATTCTTGACAGAAACGCTCTCTGATATTCGGATAAGGATATTCTGTCATCCATAGTTGTTTTCATATAAGTATATTCTCCTCTATTGCTGCAAGTAATATCTGACTTACTCTGTCATCGGATGCCAGTGCTGTCATCAACTCACTTCGTTCGTTGGACAGTACTTGGCTCCTAATGTATGTGCAAATCATACTATAGAATAACCATATCCAATGGAAAAAACAACTTTTCAGGGATAATTGGCTGCCTAAAGGTGAAAATTGGCCGCCTAGAGGTGAAAATAGGCGGGGCAGGAGCCGACTATATGGTACAATGGGATACAGGATGTGGTTTGCTCATGGCTTCGTGGTACAACAGACAAAAATGCCTGTTGTCTCGTAGCGTCGTCAAATCCACACTTGTGTGGATTTTCCTCGAGCTTTCGTGGTATAATACTTATTATTATTTCGGATTGCAGTAATATTGGGAGGCCGGCTCATGACAAAAACGGTATCTATGGGAACACAGGATTTCGCGAAAATACGGGAATTTGACAGCTTCTATGTAGACAAGACTGATTTTATCCGCGAATGGTGGGAAAACCATGACGATGTAACGCTCATCACCCGCCCGAGGCGTTTCGGCAAAACACTCAACATGAGCATGCTGAATTATTTCTTTTCCAACAAGTATGAAGGCCGCAGCGACCTTTTTGAAGGGCTGTCTGTCTGGGAGGACGAGACATACAGACGGCTTCAGGGGACATTCCCGGTGATATTCATGACCTTTGCCGGAGTAAAAGCGAATAATTACGCGGATGCAGTCACGGGAATCAGAAAACAGGTTATCAGGCTGTTTGCTGATTGCTCATTCCTGCGCCATGATGAAAAGCTCGATGACTTGGAAAAAGCATCCTTTGCAAATATCTCCGAGGATATGGGCGATACAGATATTGCTTATTCCATCAACCTGCTTTCAAGTCTTTTGGAAAAACATTTTGGCAAGAAGGTTCTGATCTTTCTTGATGAATACGACACGCCTCTGCAGGAAGCCTACATAAACGGGTATTGGGCTGAAATGACAGCGTTTATCCGCAATATGTTCAACAATACCTTCAAGACGAATCCTTCTCTTCACCGCGGCATTATGACCGGCATCACCAGGGTCAGCAAGGAATCCATCTTCTCTGATTTGAACAACCTGACGGTCGTGACCACAACTTCGGACAAGTATGCTACTGCTTTCGGCTTTACCGAAGAAGATGTTTTTGCCGCCCTGGACAGCCAGGGCTTTGACTCATCTGAAAAGGAGCATGTCAAGTTCTGGTATGACGGATTTACCTTTGGCAGTATAAAGGACATCTACAACCCTTGGTCCGTTACCATGTTTTTGGATACAAAAAAATACGGCACCCATTGGGCCAATACCAGCGGCAACAGTCTGGCAGGTAAGCTGATACAGGCGGGCGACAGGGAAACCAAAGTAACATTTGAGGCATTGCTGCGTGGTGAATGCATAGAAGCGCAAATAGATGAACAGATCATATTTGATCAGCTTTCCCGGAACAGAAACGCCATTTGGAGCCTGCTTCTGGCTTCCGGCTATCTCAAGACGGAGGATGTCATCGAAAGACTGAATGAAAACAAGATCATATACCGGCTGTCGCTCACAAATTTTGAGGTGAAATGCATGTTTGAAAAGCTGGTGGAGGGATGGTTTGCCGCCACGGCCGATTTCAATGATTTCATAAAGGCAATGCTTCGCGGCAATATCCGCGAGATGAATGCCTACATGAATGAGATCGCGCTTAATACCTTCAGTTATTTTGATGTAGGGAGAAGACCTTCTGACGCAAAGCACCCGGAGCGGTTTTATCATGGGTTTGTGCTCGGCCTGATGGTCGACAGGGCTGCTGACTATATCGTCAAATCAAACAGGAAAAGCGGCTATGGGCGCTATGATGTGGTCATGGAGCCTAAGGATGCGAACCATGTTGCCGTCATCATGGAATTCAAGGTATTCGATACCGAGGACGGTGAAAAGACCCTTGAGGATACCGCCAAGAACGCTCTCGCGCAGATAGAAGAGAAGAAATACGATACAGACCTCCTCTCCCGCGGCATTCCGCATGCCCGCATCCTAAAGTACGGCTTTGCCTTTGAGGGGGAGAAGTGCCTGATCCGGAAGAACTGATCCGTTTGCATTTCAATCTCCTTGATTTTCCTTCTTTATATGTTATTGCTTCCCCCTGTACAAAAAAGCAAGCATATCATTCGGTTCCCTCAATCCCCTTTACAACCTCTCCTTCGTAATTGATGGCTTCGGCATCACTGATCACCTTCTCGCCTGCCGAAAGTCCCTCTGATATCTGGGTATAGTCATCATCCGCCAATCCGGTTTTGATATACTTCTTTGTTACCTTCCCTTTACTCCCGCTTTCTATGACATAGACATAGCTTCCATCGTCATCCGTATATACACAGGCTGTAGGAATTCTTACAGCATTTTCTTCTTTGTCAAGCTTGACGGTTACATCACTTTCCAGACCTACGATAAGATCCTCATCGGTTTTTATGGATATTTCTATGCTTGCTCTCATCAGAATAGACCGATAAATATATGGGAATGCAAATCAATGTCAGCCCGATATCATTAAGCAAAAGCTTATAATACTCAAGCTGCAGCGCAGCGGTCTCATCGGGCTTGCAAAACATTATGGCCAGAACAAGCAGAATCACAAAACCGTACAATCCCGGCTTTGCAGTTATTCTTTTAAGATCTTCCCGGATCAGTCTGTTCATTTTTTTTAGCCTCCTTCTTCTATTTTCTGATAAAACGGCTGTCTGATTCGGGCATCGTATCGTCAGACTGATATCTCTCTACGGTCATGTGAAGGTCATACTTTTGTCTCAGTTCCATGACGGTTTTCATCATGGGCGAGCCGTGATGAATGTCGATGGCCTTCTGATTTTCCCAACTGTCAATAAGCAGTACGGTTTCCGGATCGTCCAGTGACTGAAAATATTCGTACTTTAGATTTCCTGCCTCGTTTCGGATGGCGGCCACTGTTCCGCCGGAGGTCATTTCTTCCGCAAATTTCTTCGCGGCGCCATTTTTTCCTTTGTATCGTATATTGACTGTAATGCTCATAGATGAACCCCTTTCATTTCGCAATCACTCACAGCACCTCGGCAAGCCATTTTTTGATCTCGCCCTCATTCGGACGGTTGATCTGTACCCCTTTGCCCCATTTCACATCACCGCTGACATTCTTATGCAGTTTCGTATCGCTTTTTCCCACTCCGCTTCCCCCGGAAGTACAGAACGGGACAATGGTTTTCCCCGTAAAATCATAGCTTTCCAGAAAGGTTTCGATGATTCTCGGCGCAATGCCCCACCAAATCGGGAATCCGATAATGACCGTATCGTAGGAATCCATATCGGAAACGGTATTGGCAATCTTCGGCCTTGCGGACGGGTCATTCATTTCCACACTGCTGCGGCTCTGCTTGTTCGTCCAAGTGAGATCATCGGATGTATAGGTCTCTTTTGGCACAATCTCGAAAAAATCGCCACCGCTGATCCGGGCAATCTCTTCGCCCACGCGTTTTGTCACACCGCTTGCCGAGAATACCGCCACTAATGTCTTGTCTGCCATCGTCATACCCTCCTTGCGTTGCATTATTCTCCCAGCAGCCTCGCCAGGCATGCATAGGTAATGTCCTTCATTGACTGGTAAACATAGTCCACATTCGCCTGTTTCATTGCCTCCCACTGTTTGTCTGTCACCGCGGTGTATGGGTAGATCCCAAACATGAACGGGAAGAAGATGTATATGAAGTTCTGGATCTCTTCCGCCGTCATTTCCGGACAGAACTTTTCCAGCAGCCCGCGCATATTTCTCATGGATTCCCCGTATGCTCTCTTAAACGATACAAGCAGCTCCTGTCGGCTGTTTGCCTCCATGTCATAGTTGTTCATGGAGAGAAGTTTGAGCAGTTGCTGCCGGTTCGCGATCGAGGAAGCAATCTTTTCCGCCAGTTCGTGTCGGTTTAGCCGCTCATGACGGTCCCGGATGGCTTCAAGCTCCTCGTTCCACCTGTCGTATTCACGCTCATAAAGCGCAAGAAATATCTCTTCCTTCGTCTGAAAATAGTTGTAGATGGATGTTCTGGTAAAGGATGTCACTGCCCCGATCTCTTTCAGCGTGATCTCCTTAAAGCTCATTGTCTGATAGAGCTGCTCACAGGCATTGACGATCTCTTCTTTCCTCGCGGCAGTCAGTTCCGGTGATCCTTTTGGCATAACAGTGTCTCCATTTTATGGTCTGCGCTTCGCTTCGTTCTGTCTGGGGAATATGTTCATTGGGCACATGGGACAGTAGGCACAAAACCGAGATCCTTTGGATTCTGCGCGCCCGGTTCCTCATCCTTGCCCGTGTTCTGACTTCGTGTCAGAATGTATTGTAACACGGTTCTGACACTGTGTCAATATGGAATTTGATTTTTCCAATGCCCATAAGCGGGCTTCCTCTTTAACGAATGAAATGTGTCGCCTGCCATTCTTCTTTTTCCGGCAGTCCATACTTTTCTTTCCCCAGTATTCAGGATTTAATACCATGTGCGCCGTGGGTGCAAATGGGTGCAAAATGTCCAAAGTATAATAGAGAAAAAGCCCAGCCGCTAACCTGCTCTCCGTGAGCAAGAAAGCGACTGGGCTTTTTATCGGGCTTTATTTCATCTGTTCCTCTGCCCATTTGTAGACAGATTCCAGAGCGGGAATCAGGGTTCTGCCCCTATCCGCGAGGGCATATTCCACTGTGGGAGGAATGGTGTTGTACTGGGTGCGTGTGATGAACTGGTCATGCTCTAATTCCCGCAGACACTTGGTCAGCATGGTGGCTGTGATGCCAACTACTTTGCGCTCCAATTCCCGATAGCGGAGGGTCTGGTTTTCAGCATCGGCAATATACCACAAAATGGGCAGTTTCCATTTCTGGCCGATCAGTTCCATTGCATAGAGGATCGGGCAATCCGTTTCATAGATGTTTTCTGACTTTGGTAAGGGCCTTTTGCTCATGGCGTCCTCCAATACTATATTTTTCTTAGTGACAAAGAATATTCTTCCTTCTTGTTTTTCTGTTGTATAATATTATAATATAGACATGTGCAAAAGTAAAGCATGAAGGAGAGATTCGTCATGAAGAAAATATTTGAAACGGTGGGTGTAAAGAACTTGACCGTCCGAAACCGTCTGGTGCGATCCGCAACATGGGAGGGCATTGCCAATCCTGACGGTGGTGTTACAGAAGAAGCCTATGAGATATATGCAGAGCTGGCGAAAGGCGGAATTGGCGCAATTATTACGGGCTTTACCAGTGTTGCCCTCCATGACTACTACTTTGACGGTATGATGCGCCTTTGCGATGATTCTCTGATCCCTCAGTATCGGAGACTGGTTGATGTGATCCATACTGAGAACTGCCCTGTAATCACACAGCTGGCTTTGGGTGCTTACTATCGGGAGGTTAATGGCAGGTATATGCAGGTAGAGCCGGATGACATGATGGTGGAAGAGATACAGACGATCATCCAGCAGTTCGTGGCTGCGGCCATTAGAGCGGAAAGGGCAGGCTTTGACGGGGTGCAGATCCATGCGGCGCACTTTTTCTTCTTGAGCCGGTTCATTTCCCCTGCCGTCAACCATCGTTCAGATGGGTACGGTGGCGAGGTGGAAAACAGAAGCAGAATCCTTCTGGAGATTATGAGGGGAATCCGGGAGGCAGCGCCCTCCCTGCATATCAGCATCAAAATCAACTGCAACGACTTTACCTACGGTGGGCTGGACGAGGGCGGATGCCTTGCTGTCTGCAAACTGATGGATCAGGATGGAATCGACTCTATCGAGGTCAGTGGGAATGGGACTTCTGTCAGCGGGATCAAGGCCCATGTCAACGAGGGGTACTTTGTGTCTTCCGCCGCGAGGATCGCGAAAGCAGTCTCCTGTCCGGTGATCGTTGTCGGTGGCTTCAGGAGCCTTGATACCATGGAGTCCGTGCTGAACCAGACGAGGATTGAGCTGATTTCACTGTCCCGTCCTCTGCTCCGGGAACCTGACTTGCCGCTGAAAATGGAGAGGGATGCGAAATACATTTCCAAATGCGTCTCATGTAATACCTGTTATTCCACACCATCCCATAAGTGCATCTTCACAAGGAGGGATATGGCATGATGTTCCGGCTGGATGTACCTACCGCCAGAGGCGTCGTGCTCAATGGCGTCCTGTTCCGCAAGCAACGAGAAAAGAGCTCAGATACTGTTATGATTGCCATTACGGGTATCCATGGCAATTTCTATTCTAATCCGTTTTACTACAATGTCGGAGATACTCTCAATGCCGGAGGAATCGACTTCATCTACGCTCAGACCAATGATGCCTTTGGACAGATTGAAACCATCAATGTGAACACCGGGAAAAAGGAGGTCATCGGATCTTGGAATGAACGGTTTGCCTATACGGATGAGGATATAGAGGCTTACCTGACCTTTGTGGAACAGGAAGGATATGAGCACATCATTCTCGCAGGACATTCCCTGGGCGCAAACAAAGTGATCTATTACCTGTCCATGCATCACGATCCGCGGATTGAGCATTTCTTTTTTCTTTCACCAGCGAACCTGACTTACATGATGTCCGGGGTGACGGATCGGGAGAAGCAGAGCATCAAGGAACAGGTGAATCGAGGTGATGGAGACAGGATGCTTCCATTCCCCTTTATGGGCTGGGGGATTGCATCGCCAACACAGCCTATGACTGGCAGTTCTCTGGGCTTCTCAACAACGTGCATACCGCAAGAGATGGAGACTTCTCACAGGCGGAAAAGGTCACGCATACAGGCGCTCTGTTGGTCGGGACATATGATAACTTCACAGATGGCGACCCGTCTGAGTTTCTGCGGAATCTAAACACCCATTTGCCGACTGCCAGCGAGAATGCGCTTATCTTTATTGAAAAGACCGGCCACACCTACCAGATGAAGCATCAGGAGGTGGCGGATGCCATTCTGCGCCAGCTTCAGAAATGGAGGGCGCACGATGTCCTGTGGACATCGGCTTTGCGCGGACCGGAGTGAAACGGAGAAGCCTAATGCCGTTTATCAAAATAAAAGTGAACTGCCGTATTTCGCCGGAGCAGGAGATTGAGCTGAAAACCCGAATGGGGAAAGCTATAGAACTGGTTCCCGGAAAAAGCGAAGAATACCTTCTCCTTGAATTTGAGGATGAGGCGCGCCTGTGGCTACGCGGTAGGAATGCGCGGCCAATGGCTTATATCGAGGCGGCGATCTTTGGGAATGAAAGTCATGCTGGATATCCAGCCTTCACCGCCGAGCTGTCAAGGATATATCAGGATGTGCTGGGTATTGCGCCAGAAGATTGTTTTATCAAGTATGATGATATCACTGCATGGGCAGTCGGCGGCCAGTATATCGACCGTGAAATGTTCAGGTGATCAAGATGGATAATAAAATAGTATTGACTGCTTTTACCGATCCTATGATGGGGCTCAGCTATGAAAGTGAGCCAATCATCGACCGGCTTCAGGAGGAATACGATGGCCGCATTGAAATCCGCTATGTGATGGCTCTGCTGGTCAGGGATGTTTCGGATTTCATGTTTCCGGATGAAAAAGCACTTGACCCGGAAGTCGGTATCTCGCGTTACTGCAAACGTCTTGCCGGGATTTATAAGAGTGAGGAATCCATCGGCGGCCTGCCCATCAACATGGACGGCTTCTGCCTGTTTGACGTGGATCATCGCAGCTCCCGCCCGCTCTGTCTTGCCTATAAAGCCGCACAGCTTGCCGACCCTGATAAAGCCAATGCTTTTCTTAGGGCGCTTTGCCATGCTACAGTTCTGGAATGCCGCCCGACCACACATGACGGGGAAGTTTTTAAGGTTGTCCGGGATATTGGCATAGATGAGCCTACATTTATTCGGCATTATCATGATGGGAGCGCCGAGGTTCAGTTGGAGAAGGATCTGGCCTTCACTCGCCGTATGGAGATTCACTCCCTGCCTGCATACCTTTTCCAATGCGCTGACAAAACACTATTGATGCAGAGCTTTGATTACAGGGAATTTGTAAAGCTGCTTACTTTACGTATGAAACAGGAATCAGCCCGTAATTGACTTGTCTCTCATTTGGCTCATCATCTGTATAACCGATCAGTACTGATGCAAGGACATCGTAGCCTTCCGGTACCTCAAGGGCTTTTTTCACTTCCGGTTTTTCTCTTACAGCAACGATTGTCGCATTCATTCCGCAGCTGGCGAGTCCCAGAGAAACTGCTTCCAGTTCCATATTCTCAATGATTGATCCTACATTCCAGAAGAGGTTATCATTCTTCATTTTCTCAGTAACAGGATCATTGTCAGTATGTCGCTCCCCAGATAATATGATCCATACCGGTGCCCCATACATAAATTTCCTGGGTTCTTTCGTTTTTGCGTATTCATTTGCGGCATCTTCTGCCAGTTGAATTACTTCTTTATCCGTCACGACAGAAAGATGAAACTTATGCCAGCGGACGATGGGTGACAGAAGTGCTGCGTCAATGACTTTCTGAATGGTTTCGTCATCCGGCATTCTGCCGTTATACTTACGGACGGAAGCTCTGTTTCTTAAAACTTTCTCAAATTCCATAATAGTCCCTCCTTGACAAATCCCGATTGAACAAAATCGCTGCGCGATGGCCTGCCAAGGCTGTGGCGCAGTTTTGCATTTCTTAAAAAAGCAGTGGAAATATCTTCATGAATTCGGTATAGTTTAGTCACCACAACAAAACAACTGAACCAAGAA
>JAFUYB010000044.1 GCA_017470735.1 Lachnospiraceae bacterium
ACCATAATCGATACCTCCTTGTATTTATGTGTAATAGTAGCCTGTAACACCCACTTATCTTGTGGCTGTCACTGTTTCGTTTTACCCGCCCATCCTTGGACGGGCTTTGTGCTTTGTTTATGAGTTGCTATTCAGTTTTGAGCGCTTCGGGCTGCGTCGCCACAACCTCCTTTCTCCCCGCAACCATCATCACATTCGGCTTTTATGCAGGAATGTAACGGACTTTCAATTTTGTTGCGTTTTTTGCGGGGGCGCCGGGGCGTCAGGACAGGCACGAGCCTTATGAATACAGCGTTTCAGCGGGATTACGGGAACCGGAGAAAAATGTAACAGAATGAGGGCGGTTTTCCTAAAAAAGAGAAATTTCCGCAAAAAATGAAAAAAATTTTTCAAAAAGGGGTTGTGTTTACGGGGGTTCTGCCGATATAATAGGCAAGTAAGGAAAATGCAACAGACTTGAAAGTCTGTTGCATTTTTATTTTTGCTTCATGGAATTGTGTCCGGGGGGATTTCCGCCGTAAGGCTCACAGGTTGATTTTCATGTAGACTTCGTCCTTTTCATCCTGCCCCAGCCCCAGATACCGCTTGGTGACCTGATAGGACGAGTGGTTGTACAGCTCCACCAGAAGCGAGGGGGACACGCCCATCTTGTAGGCGTGGTAGCCGAAGGTCTTGCGCAGGGAGTGGCAGCTGATGTGCTCGCCCAGATTCAGTGCCGCCGCCGCGGATGTAACTACACGGAACGCCTGCCCCCTGGAGAGCCTGCCGCCCTTCTGGCTCACGAACAGCCAGCCGCCTGCAAGGGGTCTGCCCTGCGCTTCAAACAGATGCGCCAGCGCCTCCTGCACATGGCCGTTTATGGGGATGCTCTGCTTCTTTCCGGTCTTTTTTTCCCGCAACTCGAACCGCTCGCGGAAGCCTCCCCTGTTGAAGTCGTACACATCTTTCCACCTCAGGGACAGAATGTCGCTGATCCGCAGCGCCGTGTTGAGTGCCACGACGATGAGCGCATAGTTCCTCGCGTTCGGCTTCGTGACCAGGTAGTAGTTCTTGAGCCGCTCCACATCCTTTCTGCTCTTGATGGGTCTTGTTGTGTTAGCCATGCTGATCCTCCTTTCGGGCAGGGGCGTATTTCTGTCCGCCCCTGTCTGCCCATAGCTGTAAAAAAGTTACAGCACAAAAGTTTCGTAAAGCCGCCCGTTATTTACAAGGGGCTTTGCGGTAAAAAGGATCCCTGTCCGGCTGTATGGTCGTGGGGTAATCGGGTAGTGCGGTGCAAGAAAAATAAGAAACAGATGCCATATATACCTTCCGTCCGTGGATGACCGTTTTGCTGCCCGGTGGCGTCCCTGCCGGGGGGCAGCATGTTCATATGGTATATATCGGATCAAAAAGGTGTTTGCTAAAGAGCATAAAGCGGATTTTCAGAGGCTTGCCACCCACTGCCCGTAACTTCTCCGTCTTTGCTCTGGCGTTACCGGCGCGAGCTCTTCAAACAGGATAGCAGGGAAGCCATAGTCGTTGTCGATCTCCTCAATCCAGACCAGGCCCAGCTCCGAATCGTAGTCGATGCCGGCTTTTTTTAATGTGTATTCCCGGCCTTCCTCTAAAAATACAGGCTGTCCGGCCACATTGGCAGGGTTCTTGATCACCGGCTCACCGGTCTCGTCATCTTCATCCTCACGATGCCACAGTCGTTCATCGCTAAGAGCCGCGTCCAGATAGTACAACAGATCGTCTATGTCCATGGCGTCGATATTCCCCGGATGCCCCGCCACGTACAGCCTTTCAATGCCGCCATCCGAAACACAGCGCACCTTGCGCGGCGTCCCGTCATAGTGGTCCATCCACGATTCGGGCACGTCGTCCATCCGTGGTACATAGTCCAGCGGGTTGAAATATTCGATGCCGCTGTTGGTTTTCCTTGTCCTGTTGCCATTTCCCTGGTCTGCCACGCCGCCCTCCCTTGTCGCCTGATGATGTGTGACAGTTTTGCATTATGGCACAACGCGCGGCCCTTGTCCATCCTTTTTTCATTATGGTTCCCACGAAGCGCATGGCCTTGGGGACGATTCCCTCTCCCCGCGGCAAGAAGCGTCCCGACGACCAGTCCGGTCATCGGGACGCCTTCCCCTTATGCGATCACGCTGTCAAAACCCGCGTTTTTCAATCTGTCAACCAGCCTTTGCGCGTTTCCCCTGTCGGAAAACACGCCGCCCTGGACGACGTTCATGCCGCCCCTTTGTATGACGATGGCGTTGAATCCCGCCGCCCTCAGCTTTGCGACACGCGTCCTTGCACGGCTCCCGTCCCCAAATGCCCCGACCTGCACGACGTAGCGTCCCTCCGGCCGTGCCCCTTTTGACGCGGGTCCCGGGTTGGGCGCCGCCGGTCCGGGTGGCGCGGCGGGCTGTTTTTTTGCCGTGCCATGCAGGCGTTCGTTGACCTCCCGGGCGATCTCCCCATGCTTGTCGTACAGGTAATCCCCCGGACAGGATTTCGGCGCGAACCAGCGGTGCACGGTCATGTTCTGCCTGTCCACCTGCCCGACCAGGGATCTGTCGCCCCGCCAGCGCAGCTGCGGGATGTTGTTCCTCCTGCAGATGTCTGTCAGCAAGTGGATCAACGACCGGTACGCCGCATCCGAAACATGCCAGCCCGTTTCCGCCCCGCCATCGTTCGCCACCTCGATGGTGACCGCGCGGTTGTCGTTTGCCGCGTTCGACGAGCACCACGACCGGTCCCCTTCCTCCACGTACATCCCGATCCGCCCGTCGCTGCCGATGCCGTAGTTGGACGACGCGCCCCTCTTTGGGGACGCAAATTCATTGCCACATGCTTCAATGGATAAATTTCCCGCCATGCAGTGGATGGACACGGTGTCGATGACGTGGCTGCGCGGGCTGTTCCTGTTTGGCGAGATGTGCACGTGTGATACCAACGGACTGTTGCTCATCGTCGTTCCTCCTAGCGGCTCTTTAACTCGTCCATGATCTTCGTCAGACCGTTCGCGGTAGGCTTGCGCCATTCAAAGACAAGCTGTTTCTCCGCACCACCAATCTCGCGAATTGTTTCCGGATGTCCGATATGGAACGAACCGTCCCTGAACCGTCGCAGCAGTTCGTCATACCTCTTGTCCGCCTTTTTCGACACATAGTCCGACAACTCCTTCAGTAATGCGGGATTGTCATCCAGCAATGCCTTGGGCGGGGTTCTGAGGGCAATGTCCCACTTGTTCTTGAAATCCGCCGTTTCCATGTCGTTCGTGTCAAACTCGTTTCCATTCCACTTGCCCGCCACGATGCAAAAATCCATTTCATTTGCCAACAGCCAGAACAACGGGGTACAATCTTTATGACCCGCGTCCTTCTTTTTATACCAATGGTCTTCATTCTCCTGCAGCCCCACCGTGCACGAGATCAGGTATTCCGCGTCATTATAAGGAACGCCGAATGTCACCTGCGTCCCATGATAATGCACATCCACAATGTTCGTGTTCGGGTAAATGCTCCGCGCGATACACCGGAATTTCTCCGTATCTTTCAATGTATCGTTGAAAAAATCACCGCTCAATTCCCAGTTGTCCGCCGTCTTTTGTGCGTCCCAATCCTGAAAGCTCTTATAAATGGCTTTCTTGAGCGCGTCCATTTTTTCCATCCACTTCCCATGCAGTTCCGTTTCCCTGACAAACAAGGGCTCGACGACGATCTCAAGGGTAAGGTCGTTTTCGTTTGCATCATCCCCGTAGGCACGCATGAACTGCCTCATCTCGTTTCCGTCGGTCTTCCTCAGTAGTGAGAATATCACGCCATCCTTTGCAAGCTGCTCCGGATTTTGCAAATGCACATCCCCCTTGTACGCTTCGGGTGATACCGGAGTGGTCGTCGCCTTAAAATGTATGTTTGATTCCGTTTCAAAACCTATGGTCCAGTCATCTTTCATCCACATGGTTCCATTCCTCCTTCATTTTCGGTCGAATATATTTCCGGTTGACGGTCAGCCTGACCTGTTTCCTGGGATCGTCCGTCACGGCCTCCAGCCATAGGCGGTCGCCCTGCACCTTGTCCACGCGCCACTTCTCCTTCTTCAATGCCCCCGCGATGATCCTGCCGTTATAGCTGACCGCGTTGGCTTTCAGCCTGACCGTGTCGTTGATCCTGATCTCGTCCATCGCGTTCCCTGCCTCATGTCGTCTGGGTTGGTGATTCCACCGGTCTCGGTGCCGCCGACTGCGCCAGGATGTCCAGCATCCTCGCCAGTCCCTCCGGCATCCCGAAGTCCTTGGCGTGCACGTCCACATGGTACTTTGCCGAATTGTCCGACGAGCGGGTGTTGCTCTCGTGGCAGGCGATGGCCCCCTTGACCTTCACGTCCATGTGGAACGGTCCGACCTTGACCCCGGCGTTTGCCTCCAGCTCGCCGCTCTTGTCCGACGAGCTCTCGGACGAGGTGGACGACTTGACCTCCATGTCGAAGGTGATGTTCGCCTCGTCCACCGCGAAGGTCGGGATCTTGACGATGGACAATAGCGGCACCTCCAGCGACATCTTCTCCGTCCCGGTGCCGCCTCCATCCCTCCCGTCTGCCGCGCGGGTATAGGTGAACGCCGTCGTCCTTACGGTACGCGGGGCGCTGCCTGCAGCCTCGTTCAGTCCCACCTGTTCGATGAAGCTGACCGTCGATTTGGCGAGCATGGTCTGCGCGTCGCAGATCGACAGCAGCGGTCCGCCGATCAGCGCGCTCATGTCCAGGCCGCTGAACTCGTTTTGCATCTTTACCAGGTCGTTTGCCATTGTCTCCTCCTTTCATCCCCTGTTACAGTGAAATCTTTGTATATTGGTCGCGCAGCCGCATCAGCCCTTCCGGCGGCTCCTGCGACGTGAAGCGGAGCTTGATGCTGGCATAGCTGTCGTCCCGCTTTTGGAACATGCCATGCGGGATGTAGCCCAGGAAGGTCGCGCCGTCGTCCTGCCCCCTTCCGCCTGCCAGGTCCTCGCGGGTGGTGGTCGGCAGTTTCTTCAAGTCCACCTCCCCGTAGAGCTGCACCTTGAAGTCCACGTCGATGGCGTCCAGCTTCAGGGACGTGATCGGAACCAGGCAGATCTGCGGGATGGACACCATCCGGTAGGCCGGCTTGCCGTCCTCGTCGAAGTACGGGTACTGCATCTCGATCACGCGCGGCGTGCCGTCCTCCTCGAAGTATGTCCGCAGCTTCTTGATGTGCTGCGCCTCGGACATGTCGTTCACTTCTATAAATGCCTGCTGTATTGCCACCACGAGGTCATCAAAGCTCGCTTTCTTTGCCAATGCCCTGCCTCCTGAAGATGATTGCTAATCCTGATGATTTGCATTATAACAGGCAGCGCGGGCTATTTTTACAGAATAAAAATAGCCCGCGCTGCCTTGCAGGCAGCGCGGGACTTGTCAAGGGGTGCTATGCGGATTTTTTCAAAATTCCTTTGTCCATTCGCCATAATCCTCCGCTCTAAGATAAGATGTCCCCTATACCATCTGCGGGACCTTGTAGCCGTGGGCTGCCATCCCTTTCTTGAAATCATCCACCGTAACATTCGCCTTGCGTGCAGCGTAATCAATCGGCATCACGCCATCGTTGACATACTCAAACAAATTGTCCTCGACAACGCTCGCAATTTCTTTGTCGATCTCCGGTCTGAACGCATCCAACCAGCCATTATACTTCATATCGTTCCTCCTTTTAATCTTGTCAATAAATTCCTCATTCACCAAAGCAAGTTTGTCAAAAAATGCCCTGTACTGATTTAGAACAAATTGCTCGGTACTTCCGTTACTGTCCCGCACTATCTGTTCTAAATCATCCACATCTGCCTCCTTCGTAATCAGACGATAACCCGCATATTCCTTTCCCTCCAGCTCGCCAGTCACGACGATCTGGAATGGTAAGTCCGTGACGCCCTCAATGTGATAAATACCTTTTGTGTCCGCCTCGATTACCTGGCTGCCAAGTTCTTTGAACAACTCCACCGGCTTCGTGTCCCGGAAGATGGATAATGTCACATCCTCCGGTCTTATGTCATCCTTATGCGGCGACTGGCTGATGTAGTAGCTGCCGTAGCCGATGACTTTTCTTAAAGTGCGTCGGTCAAGCGTATCGGTCGGGTTCTTAAACTCGATGATGTTGTGCCTGCGGAAAATCTGAAATATATCCAATCCAAGGTCTACATCGTCCTCTTCCTCTATGATGAGGAAGTCCGCCCTCGGCGGTTCCACTCCCAGCAGATGCTCCGACTCGATCTTTATCTTGTCCAGATACGGAAACAGGCTGATGTTGAGCATCGCCAGAAACCAGGCATGCCAGTCATTCTGCGGTGGTTTCTCCAACTCTTCCAGTCTGGCGCGAAGGCGTTTGATCTCTTCGATGCGTTCCTGTTCCGATAAATCCTCCACGGCCCGTACTTCTGTATTCTGTTTGTTATCAGCCATTCCTTGCCTTTCCCGTCTGTTCTTTGTGGTTATTATAATAGCCTGTTTGGGCTGGTTTTTCAATATCGTGTCGCCGATTTTTATTAAATCCAAATATATTTTCATTTTCTTGCCATGTTTCCTGTACACTTCTCCCCAAATTTCGGCTTATTTATAGGGGGCTCCGCCCCGGTAACTGGAAAAGGGCAAGTTTCGCCCGCGCTAAGCCAAAACGGGCTTCGCCCGTCTGGCTTGCTTCGGCAAAACTTGCCGGGGTTGCACCCCGGACCCGCCTGGTTCTATCGGCAGATTGCCGACAGCCCACACTGGCATCCGCTTTGCGGCTGCATCCGGTCGTTCGCCTTGCGACCGACAAAATATGATGATCTACCACGTAAGCAAATACACTCGAAAGGACATTTACTATGGCAAGACCCAAAACAGACGCTACCCTAAAACGCTCGAAGGCTGTCATGACAAAATTTACGGAAACGGAATACGACACCATCAAGGAGCAGGCAAATGCCGCCCACAAACCCATCTCTACCTTCGTACACGACGCGGCGTTGGATAGACGACTTGAAATACGATATGACCTGTCACCGCCTATGCCGGAACTGACCGCTATGGCAGGCTCTCTTGGCAAGACGGCTTCCAACCTCAATCAAATCGCAAGGCATCTGAACGAGGACGGTAACATCACGGATGGGATCATAGCCGATATACGGCAGGGCATACAGGAGATATTTTCCATGAGGGACGAGCTTGACTCGCTTAAATCAACTATGAAGGGATAACGGCATCCTGTCAAAAACCAGCACGAAAGAAATGCAAAATCACATGATGGAGTCTTCAGCAGTTCCATTTCGACAAAAGAAGAGGGAGAAGTCACCATGGCCATCATCAAACATATCGCCATGAAATCCGGCAATTACACCGGAGCCATACACTACCTTTTATTCCAGCACGACGAGTTCACCCAAAAAGAGATCGTGGATGAATACGGCGTGCCACTTTTGCGTGAGGAATATTATTTTGACGGGATCAACTGCGAACCCTATGCCTTTGATTTTGAATGTTCCGACCTCAACCGAAAATTCCACAAGAACAACGGCAAGGGCGAAATCAAGCAGCACCACTACATCATATCCTTCGATCCGAAGGACGTGACAGAATGCGGACTGAACGGCAATAAGGCTCAGGCTCTCGGGATGGAATACGCAAAAGAGAATTTCCCCGGGCACCAGATGATCGTCTGTACCCATACTGACGGTCACAACAAGTCCGGGAACATCCACGTCCACATCGTGCTGAACAGCCTGCGGAAAAACGACGTGGATGCAAAACCCTTTATGGAACGGGAGATTGACAGCAAGGCCGGATACAAGCACCACGTCACGCCCGGCCTTTTGCACCATTTGAAGAAAAGCCTGATGGATCTCTGCCACCGCGAGCAGCTTCACCAGGTTGACCTTCTGCACCCTCCGAAGAAAAGAATCACGGAAAAGGAATATTACGCAAACCGCCGTGCGAAAGAAAAAGCAGGAAAAAGCGGCACAACGAAGTTTGAAACACAGAAGGACTACCTCCGCAAGGCCATCGAAGACTGCGCCGGAAAATCCAATAACGAGGAAACATTCCGGACCCTGCTAAAAGAGAAATATGGTATCACCCTGACCATCAGCCGCGGACGGTACGGCTACATCCATCCTGACCGCGGCAAGCCGGTCCGCGAGCGTATGCTCGGCACGGATTATGAAGAAAAGCACCTGCAAGAAATATTTGAGAAAAACGAAAAAAGAACGGTTATCGAACAAAGCGCAAGAAGCACTTCACGGAGAATCCATACAATTCTGCCTTCCGCAATAACCAAAAAATCCGGCCTCAAGCTTGTCACAGACCTGCAATCCTGCGCCAAGGCCCAGGCAAACCATTACTACGCCAGGAAAGTCCGTATCTCGAACCTTCAGAAGATGGCGGAAACGATTGCCTATGCACAAGAACATAACTTCGATTCTTATGATGATGTGGAACGAATGCATGAAAACGCCCTGCAAAGCTTACGCACCGATAGAAAGGCACTTGATAGCATAAAGGAAGAATTGCGGGACGTGAACGAACAGATCCATTTCACCGGACAGTACCTTTCCACGAAAAAGGCATATGCCGGATTGAAAAACACAAAGGATAAAAAGAAATATAGCAATGAGCACAATGCCGACCTGATCAAGTTCGAGGCATCAAGGGATTATCTGCGAAAACGGGCGGATGGCAAGAAACTGCCGACCCTTGCCAGCCTGAAGCAGCAGAAAGCTGGCCTGATCAAACGGCAGGAGTCGCTGTATGCATCCATGGAGCACAAACGGGACGCCTTCAGGGAAATCGACACCATGCTAAGGAATATGGACGCCATCCTTGCCATCCCGGACGGGCTGCACCGGTCTTCTTATGACCGCACCCGACCTGCCCCCGCCCGGCCGTCAAGGTAACGACGGGCGTATCTGCCTGCCGCAAATTTAACCGGTCTCTTTACGCTGCTGCAATCCTTCATTCGCATAAGCGCCAAGTAATATCACGGAACGCCGTAATGCCGCAAGGGTAAAATGCACGCTCCGCGCCCTTGCGGCATTACGACAACCCGTGATTTTTTTAACGCGCGACAGGCACACCCGCCCGTCAAAAACGTACCTTGACAACTGAACAGGCAGGCCAGAATCAGGACGACGGAAAAGAAACCGGCTTACCGCAGCATCCATGACACAGGAAAACCCATACATCCCGCACCGAAAGGAGGCGCTTATGACCATAGAGATCACCCATACATCCATCGAGAACCACACCGTCCGCATCCTTGCCAACGACGTGTCCGAGGAACACTACCAGAGAATCTTAAGGACCCGTGACGATTTTGACCTGCGGGAGCTTGAGTTTGTCTTTGACCTCGAAGATATGCGGCAGAACCGTTACCTGTACCGTTTCTTAAAGCGTCAGAAGGCGGTGCAGAACGCACAGCCGAAGTACCTTCACGAGGCGCTTCACGCAACATTGGGAACCGTGACAAACCTGTCCGGAACCTTCATCAACCGGGAAGCCGCATAAGGCGTCCCGCCACCGGAAAGGAGCCTTGCATGATAACGAACAAACGCGACCTCAAAGTCTATGGCACGTTCATATACCGTGACAAATCCTACCGTCCGCAAATAAAGCTGGAAGGCCTCTGGCTCGCCGCGTCGGGCTTCGACGTGGGCGACCGCATATCCGTCGCATGCGAGGACGGCAGGCTGACCATCAGCCGTTACGACACCGAAACGGACGGGGCTGCGTGAAGCAGCCCTGTTTCATTTTATCCAATAACCATTCACAGAAAGAGAGGTATTTACCATGACACAGGAAATCAGAACCGAGAACTTGAAGAACCATCCTAAGAACATCCGCAAGACCTACGGGGACTTGAAGGAGCTTACCGCCAGCATCAGAGAGAACGGCGTGCTGCAGAACCTCGTCGTCGTGCCGGATCCCAAGAACGAGGGAATGTACCTCGTAGTGGCCGGCAACTGCCGTCTGCGTGCGGCAAGGAAAGCCGGACTTGAAACGCTCCCCTGCAACATAGCCCAAATGACCGAGAAGGAGCAGGTGCTTACGATGCTTACGGAAAACATGCAGCGCAACGGCCTCTCCGTCGCCGAGGAAGCGGCAGGCATCCAGATGTGCCTGGAGGACTTCGGCATGAAGGTTCCGGAAGTCGCAAAGGCAACGGGGCTTTCCGTGTCCACGGTGCGCAGCCGCAGGAACATCGCCAGGCTCGACCTCGCCACCGTCAAGGAGAAAGCCGGAAATCCCGACTTCCAGCTCTCCATCTGCGATGAAAACATCCACTGGATGTTTTCCCTGCATGCGTTGGCAACCGACTTAAACTCTCTCTCAAAGGTGAAGGACGTGGACAGGCGCAACGAAATCCTCGCGGAAGCCACCGACTCCAAGAACCTGAAATGGAAGGTGGAGCAGGCGATGAACGACGAGATTCGTGAGAAGAACCTTGCCGCATTTACCGCCCTGCTTGAGGATGCCGGTATCGAACAGGCTAAGAACGTCTCCTCCAGCGACCTTTGCGGAAGCAAATGGGACACCATAAAATCCTTCAATCTTCTGGATGCGGTTCCCGAATCCCTCTTTGATGGTGACGGAAACGAACCACCTGATACGGAGGGACTTGTTTACTTCATCCAGTATAGCTGCCTGAAGCTTATCCGTAAGCACAAGGCAGAAAAGAGGCAGCCTACAGAGAGCGAGCTTGCCGAACGGCGCATCCGAAAGTCACGCAAGGAGGTCAAGGGGCTTTACAAGCAGATGCATACGGAAATGGCAAGTTTTGTCCGGGCACTGATGAACGGACAGCTTTCACAGCCGGATGACCCTTCCGGCCTGCTCACGCCTCTTTGGCACATGATTGTAAGCAAGGAGATTTACGTGTCCGCAAGCGCAATCATTTCCATTATGGCCGGGAAGGAATCCTACCAGTTGCCCGATGACGAACGGAGCTCTGCCCGCGAAAGAGGCCTTGCCCTCCCGCTTTACATGCAGATGATGGCCGAGGCGGTCAAAGGCTGCGATAATCTGGAACTCATGGATCATAACGGGCATTATTCCGACGTGCCCGCGTCCATCCTGCTCACGCTTTATGGCTGCCTTAATTCCATCGGCTTTTCCTTCGGCAACGATGAATACGACCGGATTTTGGACGGCACGCATGAGCTTTACGAGCCGTGGGAGAATGCATCCGTGGAAACAGAGGATGCGGATGATATTTCCGCCGAAGATTCATCCGCTGGCAATGCCGATATCACAGGCAATGTTGACGATGATGAATACGAGTCTTTGCTCCCGGCGGGATTTGAGGAAGTGACAGATATGTCGGAAATCCCGTTTTCAGATGAGGAGTCTGATGTGTCCGCAGATGCCGTCGAAGATGAATATCCTACCGTTTACTCCACGGAGGACGGCACCGCCGGCATATCCGTAGTCGCCCAAGAGCTTGCTTCCATGGATGACGCCGCTTAGCACAATGTCTGTTGCAACAGGGCGGGCACGCTGGGTATTGGCGTGTCCGTCCATTTTTACATCTACATGGAAAGGACAAAGATATGATGCATAAACTGACCCTGACGCCCTGCGATTTCGCACAGGGGCTTATGAAGACTTATGAAAATGCCGCAAGAAGAAGCGGTTATCCCGTCACCGGCCAGACCACCTACGACTGCCGGAAGCTGGACGTCGCACAGAACATTCAGGAGGCGTGGATCGCCTACTACCACGATGACACGCTGGCAAAGCTGCCACATCTTTCCGAAGCCGACGTCACCCAGAAGGTGATGTCGCTTCTTTTGAATTACGGAGCCAAAGTCAGCCCGATGCTCTCCGACAACGAAGTCCTCATCCATCCCGGCTTCACGTCGGAGGCGGCATAAGCCATTGTTACGCCTTAAAGCACTTTGCGGCAGGATGCAGACTTGCCATGCACTCTGCCGCATTCATTTGCAAAGGAGGTTTTACCATGCTGCAGATCTACTTAGACCAATACAAGGACGCTCTTGCCAAGGGCGATGAAAAGGTTGCCCGACGCATTGAGCGTGAACTGGCATCCCTCGGCATGGATGCAACAACACTTAAGATACTCGTAAATAACGCCTGATGAAAGGAGGCCTGTATGAACGTGTATGAAATCGTGACGGAACGCATCATAAGCCAGATGGAGCAGGGCGTCGTCCCCTGGCACAAGTCCTGGATGGACGTGCGCTCAGGTGCATTTAACCGCGTCAGCAAAAGATCCTATTCACTGCTAAACCAGATGCTCTTATCTCATAAGGGCGAGTATGCCACCTTCCGCCAGTGGTCAGGGCTTGGAGGCCATGTCAAAAAGGGTGCGAAAGCCGAGATGGTCGTTTTCTGGAAGCTTTATAAGACGACGGAGATGGACGATTCCGGAGAACTAAGGGAAAAGACCCGCCCCGTGCTGCGATACTACAATGTTTTTCATATATCCGACGTGGAGGGCGTGGATCCGCTTCCGATGGATGACCTGCACGACACCGATCCCATTCCCGAGGCGGAGAAGATTTTCCATGATTATGTCTGCCGTGAGCACATCGGTCTGGAAATCGAATTGTCTAACGAGGCGTATTACTCCCCGGCAAGGGATGTCATCCACCTGCCGGATATCCGGCAGTATGACAATGCTAACGCTTACTATTCCGTAGCCTTCCATGAGGCGTGTCACAGTACCGGTCATAAGCTGCGGCTTGCGAGATTTCCTGTTGATGCACCAATTGCCCCGTTCGGATCAGAGGATTATTCAAAGGAGGAACTTGTGGCGGAGCTCGGCAGCGCCGCCATTTTAAGCCGGCTCGGTCTGGAGACGGATGATACATTTCATGAGTCTGCCGCCTATATCCAAAACTGGATATCCGTATTGAAAAATGACACGCACCTTATCGTATCGGCAAGCTCCAAGGCGGACAAGGCGGTGAAAATGGTACTGGAGGGTAATGCGGCATGAAGCTATACAGCTATGGCCTCTCATACAATTACGACACGCAGCAAATAGAGCTTTCCTGTCATGGCTCATACACCATACCGGAGCAGGAGTATGAGCCAGAGTTTTTGCACAAAATCCTATATCAAAGGATATATCTTAATAACTGCGGCATTGAAAAGGATATGATTGTTTCCCTAAATGCAAAATGTACTCCATCCGGACTTTACCACTGCCAGCGGGGAACACAGGTTTACAGTCTGTTTGACCTGAGACTGACTGCCCTGTATTCCCTGCTGTCTTTCCGGGATATGTTCGTATACGCCCATCATTATCCGCATGACGGCAGCATCATGCCGATGAGGGATGACGATGAAATGTGCCGGAAGCTCAAATCGGTATATGAGCCGCTATCTGCAAGGCTGATAGATTTTTTGCTGGTAAATGCCAATGGGTACTATTCCTATATGGCATCAGGAAGATTGGATGCTCCATCGGGATTCGGGATCCCGTCAGCATTGCCGGCCGGGAACCATGAAACCCACGTAATGGAGGGAGGCGATATATGGGCTGCATGATATTGGACTGGCTGAACAGAATAAACAATGACAAGTTCGGCGTATATATCGTGTCCGAGGATGAAGGATACAATTTCTTCGGAACCCTGGACGAGTGGCTGGAACAGGTCGCTGACGGCGAAAAGTATTATCTTGGTTCTGTCATAGACTATCATTTTTGACCGGCAGAGCAACTATATAACAAAAAAACCATCCGTTTGATATTCAGGCGGACGCATATTTTTGAAAAGGAGGTACAACATGCCAAACTGGTGTTACACAACATACGAGATATCGGGCAAAACACCCGATGTCAGAAAGGTATCGACGTCAGCCAAGCCGAATGGAAGTCAATATTCGGAAAAGATGACCTTTACGAATCGCGTTACATATCTGAGGACGACTTAAACACCCTTTTGAGCGATATTCCGGGTTCAAATATCGAGCAAAAGCTTAAAGAGGTTAATGCCCGCCTGTCGAAGAAAGAAATTTATCTGAGCATTCATAAGATTGATTTCATGCCGTTTGCAGAAGCGGCGGCATAATTACGGTACCCGACATGCGGTCCATACACCGGCAAATACCTAAACTACGGCAGGGCAGTGTAAGACTGTCCTGTCTTTCAATTTCAAGAAAGGATGCAGTTCGATTGTACTAAGGCTATATTGAGCGAAACTTGATTATTTACATTTTGAGAAAAGGAGTATATACTTTGAGGGTAAAGAAAATAAGAAATGTAAAGAACGGAGGATTTTCCATGGAAGTAGCAAAGCTTTCCAGTAAGGGACAAATTACAATTCCAATCAATGTGCGTCAAAAATTGAAACTAAAATCGGGAGACAAAATTGTGATACAGGAGGAAAATGGCAGATTCTATTTTGATAATGCGGCGCTGGTCGCATTTACAAGAGTCGAAAAAGCCTTTGACGGAACTGCGGCAGAGGCAGGCTTCAATACCGAAAAAGAGATGCAGGATTATATGCTTGAAGTAAGAAAAGAAGTCCGGGGGTACTAAAAATGCGGGTAATGCTCGATACAAATATCCTGGTATCCATGATATTCTTCCCATCAGAGCAGACAAGGGAATTCCGGAATCATATCTCAGATTTTCATGAGCTTATAATCTGTGATTATGTACTTGAGGAATTAAGGATTGTTGTAGAACGAAAGTTTCCGAAGAAAAAGGCAGACATGGAGAGATTCTTCATAGAACTGCCCTTCAATCTGGCTTATACCCCTAAGAACATCAATTTTGAGGAATTCCCATCTGTAAGAGACCAGAAAGATTCGCCAATACTTGCTACCGCCATTATGGAAGGGATCGATATCTTTGTTACCGGAGACAAGGACTTTCTGGTTCTTGATATTGAAATTCCGGAAATCATGACAATTTCAGGGTTCCTGGAAAAATATTGAAATTGATGACGAAAAACACGCACCGGACTAAGTAAGAACTGTCTGATGCGTGCTTTTTATGATATCTTAATCTGTTCACCTTTCCTTTCGGGGTATCTTGGATGCCGTCTTTTTCACAATCTCCGGGAAAGGAAGATCCTCCATTTCAGGTTCGTGCTGTGGGTATATCTTGCCCATGTGCTTGGCGTTCTCCCTGTCTTTTACGATCTGCTGCTTTTCGGCAAGCCTCGCAAGCACGGAGCGTTTCTTTGATGTCTTGACTTTTACCATATCCCTTGATTTTTCTTGTGGTACGGCTTTTGCAGCACACGTCGCTTCCTTAGTCGCTTCATCCTTGTTCTTTCCCCAGTCTATGCCTGATTTTGGCGTTGTTTCTTTGGCTTGCGTCTTTGCGTCCATCCATATCCGCTGATTCAGATACTCGGATAGCGTGACGAATCCCGTAACCTTTGGACGGGAAAGGCTTTTTTCAATGCCATTTCTGTCAAAAAATCCGGCCGCTCCGCACACATGATCGTCCAGCTCCTTCCACACGGCGGAGTTGTCCGTGACCGTCTCAAATGAGAATTGATCCGGCGAAAGGATAAGACGCTCCTCAACCGCCGCCAAGTAATCCTCCGACCTCCGGTATTCCATCAGCCCGCCTGTTTCAAGGTTGAGGATCCTCCCCTTGACGCTATCCGGGGCGTCCTTCCCGAGTTCGTCAATGTAAAACGGGTTTCCCTCCCCGCTTGCGTCTCCCGTCACATCGAACACCGCCTTGTGTACAGCCGTCTCGTCTTTCAACACGCCAAAATCCATATTCTCAGGGTGCAGTGCCAACTCCAGCTTCAGCTCCTTTATAAAGCCGTCTGCATCGTCAAAATAAAGCCTCTCGCCGTCATCCCATCCTCTGATCCATCCGGCGCTCCTTTCCGTTTTTTCAAACGTCCCGGGTATCCATTGCCTTTCACTTTCAGATAGGAATCTTGACACATATTCCCTGACGCACATGGCCTTCTCCATCGGCGGGCGATGGATGCAGTGTTCAAGGGCGTGCGCATCCGTAAGTTCAAATTCCTTCCGTATCGCGTCATCCGCTGCTTTCCGGACTGCCGTATTATCCGTTGCCGTAAAAAATGCCACGCTCCCCTTGTCTTTCGCGTTTCTCAGCCGCTCAGCAAGCCGGAACGCATACTCGTCCGATTCATAAAACGCTTCTGTTTCTCCGCTGTCCTTGTCCACGAGGTATCCCTTCACCTTATGTCCCTCGCTAAAGCGTCCGTAATCGTCCAGCCCATACGGAAGCGGTCCGCCGAAGAGGTTATAGGAAAGCCTGTCCGCCTCCATCCTGACCGCCGCATCCGTCGTCATGGTATGGTATGCGAAACCGTTCGGGTTTTCCTCAAACGCCTTCCGCAACGCCTTTATATAAGCATCCGCATCGTTGTACCCGGTCTTCTCTCCCGAATGGGGATACTCGATCCATCCGATTATAGACTGCTCCTCCGGCCTTTTCATGTCAATCGCCTCGCTTGGTCTGCTCTCTTCCACTGCAACCACCTCCGAAATCCGCATCATGTTTCCTGCCGTGACATATCGCGCCCATCATTGCTTCAATCCCTTCGCCTTGATTTTCTTAAGATACCAGTTCCCGTAAATATCTTTCATCCGTATGGAATAGACACCGTTCTTCTTCACTCTGAAGCTGCATTTTCCGCCTGACAGGCTGATCCGTTTTGCCTTATTCCATGCCTTCCCGGACGATGCCTTTTTCACATTGCCCTTGACATATTCCATGTATCCCTCCGACTCCTTAGTCATGTCCTTTACCGTGACGGTTGCCGACTTTTTATTCTTTGCCGGCTTAACCGAAGGCTTTATCGCCTTGCCCGAAAGCATCTTCGCCGCCATGATGTTGACATCACCGGTGAAGTCGTCAAAGTTCGCATATTTGCTGGCGACGCTGCAGTAATACGTGCCTTTCTTCAATGTCCCGGAAAAACCGTTGTCATACTCCCAATACCCCCAGCCATACTCGCCCCACAGGTTCGTCATGGCCTTGTCCGAATAAATCCTTACATGGGTCTGTATGCCGTCATGGTTGTTGTTGCCATAGCAGCCACCCAAATACACCCATGCGTCCACAGGCAGCATAAACTTGAAATACTGACTATGCCATTCCTTGTCATTCCGTTTGATGGATAAATCCTTTACCGTATAGCCTGCGGGGATTCCCGCAATGGCGTCCTCTGACTTGACCGTCCTGACTACGCATTTTCCAAATGAAACCAACTCTGCCGCATAAACTGTCATATGCATCCCGCAAAACAAGCTGTAGCCTGCCATGAAAAGGCAAAACGCCGCCGCCGTTACTGAAACCATCTTCCTTTTTGTGTATCTTCTCATCGCCTTGCTCCCTTCTTCCTACTGTTTTTCTGGATCGTATTTCTCTTTTTCGGAAATTCCGCCTTTTCCGTCCGCTCCTCCAGTTCCCTTATCATCCCGTTCACATCGCCGATGATGTCCTCCATGAAGCTTCCCGCGTCCGTCGTTCCATGTTCGATACCAAGCAGGCGGTTCTCCCATGCCGCCGTCAGCGACGCGGACTTCATTTTCTCCGGTAAGAGGCCGCAGAGGATCACTCCCTCCGCTGTCGGTATCAGGGTCTTTCCCTTTCTTTGCACGTATCCCGCCGACACGAGTTTTTCTATCGTCGCCGCCCTCGTTGCCGGCGTGCCGATGCCTTTCCGTTCCACGTCCGCCTCCATTTCCGGACGCCCCGCCTTCTCCATCGCGGCAAGCAGGGTATCCTCCGTGTACGGCTTCGGCGGTGATGTGAAATGCTTCGACTTCTCCGCCGCATGTCCAGGCAGCGTCATTCCCTCGAAGACTTCATCAAGGATGTTTACCACGGAAATGTCCATTTCACTCTGCACATCCCCGTTAGCGGCTCTTCCCGGAACATAACCGGCCAAAAACGCATCCTCCACCTGGGAAAACCCTTCCTCCGAACCAGACCGCCCGTTAGCGGTAAATGTCTCCCCTGCGCATTCCACCTCTGCCGTTGTAACGTCATATACCCTTGCCCCGCAGGCTGCGGCAGCCAGCCTCGCCACGATCATAAGGTACAGGTTGTGCTGCCGTTCGGATATGCCGCCCGCTTCTGCCGACAGCGATTCCTTCGTGGGAAGCAGGGCATGGTGGTCGGATACCTTGCCATCGCAGATCAGACGCTCTATGTTCTTCTCTCCTCCCCTTGCGGCAAAGGAAAACTGTCCTTCCAAATCTGAAAGCAGCTCACTTACACTTTTTTCCATGTCGCTCGTGATGAAGCGGCTGTCCGTCCTCGGATATGTCACCAGCTTCGCCTCATACATCTCCTGCAGGGCGTCCAGCGTCTGTTTCGCCGTGTATCCGAAGAAACGGTTGGCGTCCCTCTGCAATGCCGTCAGGTCATACAGCTTCGGCGGGTTTGTCCGTTTCCGTTCCTTCTTTACCGACACGATCGTTGCAGGGGATGATTGGCAGGCCTTTATCAGCCTGTCCGCCTCATCTTCTGACATGTTCCTGGATACGGCGGCTATCCCGCTGCCCTTCACCGTGACCTTGAAGTATTCTTCCCTGACAAAGCCGTCTATGGCTCTCTGCCGATTCACGACCAGGGCGAGCGTCGGTGACTGCACCCTGCCGACTAAAAGCTTCGTGCCGTATTTCGTGGTAAACGCCCTCGTTCCGTTAAGCCCCACCAGCCAGTCAGCCCTTGCACGGCACACCGCCGCCTCATGCGTGCCCTTGTATGCGGCTGCGTCCTTCAGCTTCTTGAATCCGTCCGTGATGGCGGATTCCTCCATTGACGAAATCCAGAGCCGCTTCACCGGTATGGACGCTTCCGCCATCTCATACACGTTCCAAAAGATCAGCTCGCCCTCCCGCCCGGCATCGCAGGCGTTCACGACGGTTTCCACGTCTTTGCGGTGTAAAAGATTCTTCAGGATTCCAAACTGCTTCGCCTTGTCCCTTCCCACAACGAGCTTCCATTGTGCGGGTATGATCGGCAGGTCAGAAAAATCCCATTTCCTGTATTTCTCATCGTATTCGTCAGGTGCGGCATATTCCGCCAGATGCCCGAAGCACCAGCTTACAATATACCTGCTCCCATCCAGGTATCCCTCCTTGTTCCGGTATGCTCCCAATACCTTCGCCAAGGATTTTGCGACGGAGGGCTTCTCCGCAATCACAAGCATTTTTCCTGTCATAAGTCTATGTCCTCCATTTCCTCATTGGCATTGCCAAAACCTGCGTCCAATGTTTTTCCTTCGTCAGCGACATTTGCCGGCCTTTCATCCGCTTCATCCTCCTCTTCCGGCTCATTCCAAAAGTCGTCCGGATCTTCAAGATTTTCGCTTCCGGCATTTTCCTCGTCCTTCTTTGGCTTGTAAAATTTCAAGTAGTAATACAGCCCGCATACCGCGATCAGGATGACGATGAACGCCGCGATATAGATTGCCGTATGGATGATGCCGTTTTGCTTCCTCTTTGCCTCCGATGCCGCTTCCTTTTCCTTTTTAGCCTCTTCCTCGGCAATCAGCTGTGCCTCCGTTTTTTCCTGTTTCTCAGGCAAGGACAGCCCGGTTCGTTCTTCCTTTTCGTCCGTGATAAATTCCGAAAGGTCGTCCTCATCGATCAGGGAGAGCATATAGACATTGTTGGCGTTAGACGCCCTGTCGATCACCACGAAAAAAGTCTGGTTGTTCTTGGTCTGCACCGTCAGAAATTCCTTCGTGTCATCATCTGCCGCATCATCCAGCAGCTGTCCGTTTCCCCCGATGGAAAAGGGATGCTCCTCCGTCGTCTCCTTAACCACGGATTCCTCGTATTCCGGCTCCGCAGCCTCCGCTTCCGTATTGCCTGTGTTTGCCATCGCCACGATCGGCGTCTGCAAAAGGAAAAAGAAAGAGAGCATTGCTGCTCCCGCCTTCACGCCCTTGTGCATGGCTTTCCTATATGTTTTTGCTGTCATCTGATACTGCCTCCTTTCCGTCCTGTTCGGCCTCATCCTGCCTCTCAAGAACCTCTTCCGGCTCGGGAATGTCCGAAAACGTAACCTTGCCTTCCTGCAGGCCTTTCAAAAGATTCACCAGGTCATTGCGGTTTAAGTTCATCGCACGTACTGACCGTATGATCTCCTCGTTTTCCACCAGCTTCAGCCTCGCCATGGCTTCCCTTTTCTGGTTCTGGTACATCTGTATCCTGCGTTCGATGCGGTTCACCTCGTCAATCGCCCGCTCCAATCTCATACTCAATATATCGCCTCCTCTCGTGCTGAATATCGGCCTCGTGTTTTTTTCGTCTGTCCATTTACAATAAAGTTTGATAAACATTCATGCAAAAATCACAATATAGTTTGATAATCTATAGTTCCGCATAATTTTTCGACTTACACCTCAATGGTAGTAAGCGGGATTTTATAAGGCACCTGTACCTTGAAAATATCATATATGGCATTCACCTCCTTGCGTGGCTCCTGGGGTATTGCGTAGTCCTTGTAAACCTTGCACTTTTGGTTACGAAGGTAGATCATTATGCTTTCGGCATTCAATGACTTTGCTTTCTTTGAGCGCCGCTTCAGCAGCTCATGTTGAAGTTTCTGCATGATGGCTGTCGC
>JAFUYB010000099.1 GCA_017470735.1 Lachnospiraceae bacterium
CATCTGCCAGATCGAGGATCATGGCGGCATCCGGTGTCGGCAAGGATGATGAGGATGAGATGGAGGCATTACTTGGGGGTGAGGCTTGATGGCGGAGAGAAGACCTGCGGGTTATCCGAAGCTGAAAAATTATAAGCCGTCGAGGTTTATGCTTCCGACATCTCACTATGATAAAGCAAAGGCTGACAGGGCTGTAAAGTTTATCGAAAACCTGTGTCATACCAAAGGCAAGTGGGCAGGAAAGAGGTTCTGGCTGCTTCCCTGGCAGGAACAATTGATTCGGGATATCTTCGGAATCGTCAAACCTGACGGGTACCGGCAGTTTCGGACAGCTTTCGTGGAAATATGCAAGAAGGTAGGTAAGAGCGAATTGGCAGCAGCCGTCGCTCTTTATCTTTTATACGCAGACAATGAACCATCCGCAGAAGTCTACGGCGCTGCAGCTGACAGGCAGCAGGCCAGCATCGTTTTCGATGTGGCAAGGCAGATGGTGGAGATGTCGCCGGCGCTTCTGAAACGATCGAAGCTGATGACGGCAACAAAGAGAATCGTGAATTATGGAAATTCAGGATATTACCAGGTGCTCAGTGCAGAGGTCGGGGGTAAGCATGGATTTTCAGTAAGCGGATTGGTGTTTGATGAGATCCATACTCAGCCGAACAGACAGCTGTATGATGTTCTGACAAAGGGATCATCGGATGCCAGACAGAATCCGCTGCATTTCATTATCACCACGGCAGGTACCGACAGACATTCCATTGCGTATGAGCTTCATACGAAGGCGGTGGACATTCTGGAAGGCCGGCGAGTGGATCCGACTTTCTATCCGGTGGTCTATGGACTGAAGGATGATGAGGACTGGGAGGATGAAGCGAACTGGTACAAGGTAAATCCTTCGCTGGGCTATACGGTTGATATCGAAAGGCTCAGGGATGCCTACCGGGAAGCAAAACAGAATCCGGCAGACGAAGTGACCTTCAAGTGGCTGAGGCTGAATATGTGGGTTTCAAGTACCGTGGCATGGATACCGGATGCGATATTCATGAAAGGAAATGAAGAGATCGACCTGGCTGCTCTGGAAGGCAGGGACTGTTACGGCGGTCTGGACTTATCCAGCACAGGAGATATCACCGCTCTGGTTCTGATGTTTCCTCCGAGGGATGAGGATGAGAAGTATATCCTTCTTCCGTTCTTCTGGGTACCGGAAGAAACGATACCGCAGAGAGTGAAGGCAGCATCCGTTCCGTATGACATCTGGGAGAGGCAGGGATACCTGTTATCGACTGAAGGAAATGTGATTCATTATGACTTCATTGAGAAGTTCATCAATGATCTGGCGGAGAAATACCACATTTGTGAAATCGCAGTGGACAGATGGAACGCCACACAGATGATCCAGAATCTGGAAGGTGACGGATTCACGATGGTTCCGTTCGGTCAGGGCTTTGCTTCGATGTCCGGTCCAACGAAAGATTTTTATCGTCTGCTCATGGAAGGACAGATCATTCACGGAGGGCATCCTGTTCTCAGGTGGATGGCTGGCAACGTAGTAGTGGATACGGATCCAGCCGGAAACATCAAGGTAACGAAGGCAAAATCGAAAGAAAAGATCGATGGTATTGTTGCTGCAATCATGGCACTTGATCGATGCATCCGAAATCAGACGGAACCACAGGGGAGTGTTTATGATGAGCGCGGCCTGTTGGTCTTTTGAGGATAAAGCAATGTTGATTTTATCAGTGATCGGCTTCCTTGTGATCAGGGAAGCCTTGAATCAGGCATATGAAGGAGGGACTGGGTATGGGAATACTGAGCGGTTTATTTCGGAGCAGGGATAAGCCCACGGACAGGACGGCAGGAAGCAGCTATAGCTTCTTTCTTGGCGGAACTGCAAGCGGCAAGTACGTGACTGAGAGATCTGCGATGCAGATGACGGCGGTGTATTGCTGCGTGAGGATCCTGTCAGAGGCGGTGGCAAGCCTGCCATTACAATTTTACAGATATACCGATGATGGCGGTAAGGAAAAAGCGGTGGAACATCCGCTTTATTTTTTGCTCCATGATGAGCCGAATCCGGAGATGACTTCCTTTATCTTCCGGGAGACATTGATGACACACCTTTTGCTGTGGGGGAATGCGTATTCGCAGATCATTCGTAATGGCAAGGGTGAAGTTGTGGCTCTGTATCCGCTGATGCCGGATCGGATGAAGGTGGATCGTGATGAGCATGGAAGGCTTTATTACGAATACACCGTCTATGATTCGGACGATGTGGACGGAAGAAAAGGCACAAATAAGGTCGGAAGGACGGTAAGGCTTCAGCCTCATGATGTGCTGCATATTCCAGGTTTAGGCTTCGATGGTCTGGTTGGCTATTCGCCGATTGCGATGGCGAAGAATGCCATTGGACTGGCAATAGCTACGGAAGAATATGGAAGCAAGTTTTTTGCAAACGGTGCGGCTCCTTCCGGTGTGCTGGAGCATCCGGGAACTATTAAGGATCCGAGCAAGGTGAGGGAAAGCTGGCAGGCGACCTTCGGAGGAAGCGGCAATGCGAATAAGATTGCCGTTTTGGAAGAAGGCATGAAATACACGCCGATTTCCATTTCACCGGAGCAGGCTCAGTTCCTGGAGACAAGGAAGTTCCAGATTGATGAGATCGCGAGGATTTTCCGTGTGCCGCCTCATATGATCGGAGACTTGGAAAAGTCCAGCTTTAATAACATTGAGCAGCAGTCGCTGGAGTTTGTGAAGTACACATTGGATCCCTGGGTGAGCCGTTGGGAGCAGGCAATGGTGAGAGCCTTGCTGACTCCCGATGAGAAGAAGAAATACTTCTTCAAGTTCAACGTGGACGGCTTGTTAAGGGGCGATTACCAGAGCCGGATGAACGGCTATGCGACAGCCAGACAGAACGGCTGGATGTCTGCCAATGATATCCGAGAGCTGGAGAACCTGGACAGGATCCCGGCGGAACAGGGCGGGGATCTGTACCTGATCAACGGAAATATGACGAAGCTGGAGGATGCCGGGATATTTGCGGCGGACGGTGGTTCCGGTGAATCAGAGAGCGCAGGCGGTGAACTTGGACAGGAAGAGGGTTCGGAGCAGCCGGTAAGAAGGCGAAGACGGGAAGGAGGATAAACGTCTTATGAAGAAGTTTTGGAACTGGAAAAGCAGGAAGATCAGAGACCAGGCTTCAGGCGAAGAGGTCAATGAGCGAGTGCTTTTCCTGAATGGAACCATAGCAGAAGAGAGCTGGTTTGACGATGATGTCACACCGGCTCTTTTTAGAGATGAGCTAAATGCCGGAACAGGAAACATTACGGTCTGGATCAACAGTCCGGGAGGTGACTGCGTGGCAGCGGCTCAGATCTACAACATGCTGATGGACTATAAAGGCGATGTCACGGTGAAGATCGATGGCATTGCGGCTTCGGCAGCAAGCGTGATTGCGATGGCAGGAACGAAGGTACTCATGAGTCCTGTGAGCATGATGATGATCCACAATCCGGCCACTATCGCTTTTGGTGATACGGCGGAGATGCAGAAGGCGATCAACATGCTGGCCGAAGTGAAGGAATCCATCATGAATGCCTATGAGATCAAGACCGGCATGAGCAGGACGAAGATCTCACATCTGATGGATGCGGAGACCTGGATGGACGCGCACAAGGCGGTGGAGCTGGGATTTGCGGATGATGTGCTGCAGAGGGCAGATGCGTTGGAAGCAGAAGATCTGGAAATACCGGAGGTGTCGATGCTTTATTCCAGGGCGGCGGTGACCAATTCGCTGATGGATAAGATCGCGGCGAAGTGTCACATCAAAGCACCGGAGAGCGGTGCGGCAACTGAACATACAACGGATAACGGGCGTTCCTGTGATGAGATCAGGGAACGCCTGAACTTTATCAAGAGATTCATTTAAGGAGGAATCGAGCTATGACTATCAAAGATATGATCGAGAAGAGAGCGAAGGTGTGGGAAACCGCAAAGAACTTTGTGGATACCCACGAGAATGAGAACGGCATTCTGTCTGCGGAAGATAACGCGACTTACAGCCGTATGGAGCAGGAAATCGAGGATCTGACTGCGGCAATCGACCGTCAGCAGAGAGCTGAGGCAAGAGAGACTGAGTTCAACAAGCCTGTCAATATGCCTCTTACAGGAAGACCTGCGAGACAGGAAGTGGAGGAAAAGACCGGCCGTGCTTCCAATGCTTACAAGGAAGACTTTGGTGCGCATCTCCGTGGAAAGAGACCTGTGCATAATGTCCTCTCTGAGGGCGTGCAGGCGGACGGCGGTTATCTCGTGCCGGAAGAGTTTGAGCGTCAGATCGTAATGGGGCTTGATGAGGCGAATGTGGTGAGAGGTCTTGCTAAGGTCATTACCACAAGCGCGGAGAGAAAGATCCCGATTGCAGCGACTCATTCTACCGCTGCATGGACAGCTGAGAACGGGGCATACACTCCGAGCGATCCTTCCTTCGACCAGAAGACCATTGATGCCTTCAAGCTTACTGATCTTGTAAAGGTATCCATCGAGCTTCTTCAGGATTCCATGTTTGATCTTGAAAGCTACATTGCGGCTGAGTTCGCAAGGGCTTTTGGTATCGCGGAGGAAGAGGCGTTCTGCGTGGGTACCGGAACCGGACAGCCTACAGGTATCTTTACCGCGAACGGCGGCGAGGTCGGCGTGACTGCTGCAGGTTCTACCGCTGTGACTGCGGATGAGCTGATCAGCCTTGTCTATTCGCTTAAGAGTCCTTACCGCAGAAACGCGAAGTTCCTTGCGAATGATGCGACTATCTCTGCGATCAGGAAGCTTAAGGACGGCAACGGCGTTTACCTCTGGCAGCCTTCCCTTCAGGCAGGTGAGCCGGACAAGCTCCTGGGCTATGACCTTTATACCAGTCCTTATGTTCCGCAGATGGAAGCAGGCGCTTTCTCTTTGGCGTTCGGAGATTTCAAGAATTACTGGATCGCTGACCGTGCGGGAAGAACTGTGCAGAGACTCAACGAGCTTTACAGCACCAACGGCCAGGTCGGCTTTGTTGCTACTGAGCGTGTTGACGGCAAGGTCATTCTTCCTGAGGGCATCAAGCTCCTGAAGATGAAGGCGTAAGGATAACGGATAACAGGGCTGCTGTATCAGATGATATGGCAGCCCGGATTTTGGAGGTGGAAAATGAGCGATTATAACGCAAAGAATTATACAGAGCAGGGCGGTGATGTCACTCATATCGGCGGAAAGATCGTCTATGACAACGGCCTGATGCCGAATATGAGTACGGCTGATGTGACAAGCGATACCGTGGCAAAAGTCAGGACCAGTCTGAATGCCCTGATCACAAACCTTAAGAATGCGGGTCTCATGATAGGCGACGCGTTTACGATGCAGTATGCGACGGTAACGGACAGCGTTGCCGGTCACGCGGATCGTCAGTATAACACGGGGAAGATTTCCAGTGTTGCCGTGGATAACGATGAACATATCATTACGATCACTCTGTCCGATAAGGTGAAGAATCTTAAGGACTTCGAGGCTGGTAATGGCTGGGGAAAACACAAGTGGCTTGGAGTAGGTCTTGGGGTCGGGATCTCTCCAATCACCGGTCTTTATTACAACGGAGCTGCTTTGAGCGCTGAAGATGTTTCGGAAGCGGCTCAGTGTGATCTGGATGTCGGATATTTTGTCCGTTGGGTTGCGGCTGATCTGGTGCTTGCCGGTAATAACACCGAGAAGTCGGTTGATAACTTCACATTGTGGGCTGATGGGTATGCGGAGACAACCTATAAGCTTGTGATCGTGGAGCCTGAGGATGATTCCGAAGAGTAAGAA
>JAFUYB010000100.1 GCA_017470735.1 Lachnospiraceae bacterium
TCCTGTGCAAAGTGCTGTATACTGTTAATCATAAAGCATCCTTTCTCCTTTTTATGGATTATTTTCTCTAAACCAAATCCTATCAGAGATTGGATGCTTTTTCTATTCTTTAATATCCCTACAAAAATTTTACCCTAACACATCCATGTCCGCCAATCGCAAGCCAACTGTCACGATGATTAATAATTCACCCCTACAAACCTGTCATCGATCTCGCGTCCGGTTACACTGCCTCCGGCAACCGTATGACTGACCACTGTCGAATAATAGCTGTCGCCGCGGATATCCGAAATCACTGCGGAGCCTAAGTACTGTCCGTCCGGCAGACCCCGGCGCTGGATAGTTGTGGAGCGCTTGAACTTTATTGATTTGCCTTGTTCCTCTTCCTCCTCGGCAGTTTCGAGATTTCCCACGGTATAGATCGGCGTGATCTCACTGCCTGCCATGACCTCCTCCATTGCTCGGGTGTCGATCAGATAGTTGATCCCGTCCTGCTCCTCATCCGGGATCTCGCGGATGCCTTTGATCGTGCATTCCCCGGTTTCTTTCTCACAGCTGAATACCAGATAGGACGGATTGGCATTGTACAAAACACGTGAACGGTATTCGACCGCCGTATCATTGCTGGATGCGACCTCAACCGACAGCGGCTGTCCCTGCAAAGTAAACCATTTCCCATCAAAGCTGCAGCTTAGGTTTCCTTTTTCATCAGGTGCCGCAAGCACATCCCTGCCATAATAGGTTATCGTCTTTTCTTCTTCATCATAAACGCCGATCTCCAGTTCACAGCCTTCCAGCATATCCTTCAATTCCGTCTTCAACGGAATCGAAAAACCATCCTCTCCGGTCACCGGTTCAATACTGCCGAATCTCCGGAATGGTTCGGTGTCAAGAACCCCCGGCTCGTCATCCGTCAGCGTAGCAAGATACGCCTTTTGCTCATCACCTAAGCAGCCGCCTACGCGGTAACGGTAAAGCGCCTCGATGTTCTCATCCTCCACGACGGAATTCAGGTAGGTTATAAAAAAGGTCAGTCCGCCAAAGGTGCGAATCGACCCGGGCACATACACGCTGATCCCCTGCGAATCTGCCAGACTCCCATTCTCCCGGTGATAAAGCACCGCATCCTTCAGACACTTTTTGATACGGGCACACTCATCCGGAAAGCTGTCGGAAAGCAGATCCGCATAACCGCCTAAATCAATCGTATTATAAACATCGTACATGGATGCCACATAGTGTGTCGTCTGATTTGCGCAGCGGCCGATTTCCGCCAGAACACTCATGTCCCCTGCCGACTTTTTCAGCTGTGCCTTTGCCAGATCACAGTAGGCATCGTATAGCTTTGCACATTTTTTAGCATCCAGCACGGAAAAGGTTACATCCGCTGTCGGAAAAATCAGCCCCGCATTCGCATTTTCGGTCATATAGTAATCCGTATAGCTGTCAGCGATCTCCTGAGCGACCTTTGCCGGACTCATGGCCGGATCATCCGTCATCGCCTGAAGCCACGGTCCGTAATCCCATCCGTCTCCCGGTTCTGTCTCCTCACTGACGGCATAGTAATCCGCAAAACCGTCGAGAGCATGGACTACCTCCAAAGAAGACATCAGGCAGGCGTCGAAACCAATGATATCAAAGGCAGGATGCTTGCGGTCAGGTTCATAGACCTTGGACAGTGCCGTGCGGATATCGGACAGGCTCATGCTCCCTCCGATAATCGAATCGTTTCCGTAGCCGAAGGCACCGCCACCGTGATCCCACAATATGAGCATCGTGTGGTCTGCAGGATACTCCTTGTTGCAGTAATCGACAAACTCCGCCAGCGTATCCGGCTCATAGGATGGCTGCAGCGCCAGATTCTCTATTTCCGAAAATTTCCCTTTGTGATAAAGAAAACGCTGGGTGCGGTTGGGATTGATCAATTTGTTGCTCCACCGTTTTGCGCCGCCGGTCTGCATCACGATCTGTATGTTGTCAGACCAGACACCCGAGGTCATCTCGCCGATATCCGTTGACGCGCAGCCGGGGTTCTCCGCGACCACGACATCTTCTGTCATAACCGTCGATGAAGCAATCGGCTTTTCGGGATAGTAAAAATATTCCGGCATTTCCAAATGGTTCTCTCCCAAGGTCTCCTCAAACGACGACAAAGTACTTGTGAACCGGTCTTGGATTTTACTGTTCACTTCATCCTTCATATCCCGGATCTGAATGTTGGTCAGAGTCGAAAGGTCGTCTTCGTCATCATCCTCCAGATTGGAGCCCACCAGATAGACACAGATCGTCCAAGTGTCTTTTTTGTCAACAGGAGCTGCCTTTTCAATGCGTTTTGCACCTGCCTCATCCAGCGGCGAAAGCTCCTGTATCACCTCGTCATCGACCGGATTGTTCTTCGTTGACAGGTAGATCGTCACAAGTCCGGCATTTAGGCCTTCCATTGCTGCCGGCAGAATATAATTGACGCCAAATACGGCAATGACCGCCAAAACAAACAACACCTTAAACGGCTTCTTCAGATACAGTGCCCACAGCCGCGTGGGAAACGGCGCATCCTGATACTGCCGCTTTAATTTCTCGCGGCGCTTCTTTTTTGCCTCTTTCCACCGCTGTCTTTTTTCTTTCTTTGCTCTCTGTTTTTCAGTTCTTCTGTTCATTTTCCTCTCCTTCCTATTATGTCAACCCCTAAATACTGAGTTTTCAAGGGTTCTACGAGTAAGATATCTCATACATACAGGGTGGATGGTGCAGAACAGTCATCGTATCTGGTACTGAATAGCTGTTTGATGGTGCACCGATTAAA
>JAFUYB010000101.1 GCA_017470735.1 Lachnospiraceae bacterium
CTTCTCCCTTAAGCTTGCCGCATGCTCGATCTCCGCCATCGTATCATGACCTTCCGCCTGGAATACCTGATACGCGGCATAGACATGCATGAGAAGCTTCCCTTCCATATCAAGCTCATGGCAGGCAAGCGCGGCATTGTCAGTGGTATCCCAGTTGATGATGGGATCTAAGATCAGGGTCTCTCCGTTTGCCAGATACTCTTCCTGGTAGTGCAGGAATCCTTCCTTATATTGCTCAACCGAGAACACGGTAAGCTCCTTTAACAGATCCATTGCGCCTTCGCGGAAGTAGCCGGTGGGATTGCCCTCTTCATCTCGGGTAATGATACCGTCACTGATGTCCGGCGTGTTCTTATCAATTCCTAAGCGTTCCATGGCGGCGTGATTTACCCAATAGGAATGATGCCCAATGTCCACAAGAACGATCGGTTTGTCTGTCATACCATCCAGCAAGTCCGCAGTCGGACCGTTTGGTCCCATATCCGGCGTGGGTACGAAGCCTGCGCCCTGAATCACATCCAGTTCCGGGTGTTTTTCAATAAACTCCTTTACCGCGGCAAGATGTTCCTGCAAGGTACCCATGGGATTCATATGTACAAAAAAGAGTGCTTCCGTACCTCCGGGGGTGATATGGCCATGTCCCTCTCCAAAGCCCGGAAGGATTAAGCCTGCGTCATAACGGATCTCCTCTGTGTCGTCGCCAATATAATCCCTAACACCGGCTTCGTCTCCCACATAGACGAACTTACCGTCTTTCACTGCCAATGCAGCAGCCTTCGGCTGTTTTTTGTCCACAGTATAGATATTGCCGTAGATAATCTTGCTTGCCTGCTCTTTCATGATACAAGAACTCCTTTCTGTTTCTCCGTGCAAAAATGGATTTATTTAGAATGCAGTTTACCATTTTATCTGAAAAAGCGTTAAAAGTCCGTTAAAATGCTATTAAACACCGTTTTTCCCTTAAACACCGTTTCGAGTACCTTAATATCCTGAATCTGCTCCACCGGAATGGTTTCGATGTCGCTGTCCAAGACGGCAAGCTCTGCGGATTTTCCGACCTCGATGGAGCCGGTGACATCTTCCAGATGCGCCTGATAGGCAGGATGAATCGTATGAGCCTGCAGCGCTTCCCTTAAGCTGATGCATTCCTCCGGCAGGGCGGCGGGTTCATCCTTGTAGAGCTCATAGGTCGGATCTATTTTTACATGTCTTCTGGTCATGGCGACCTGAATGCCCGCGAGGCCGTAAGAGGGACTGACAAAAAAGTCCGATCCGAAAGCGCACACCACGCCGTTGTCGATCAGCGACTTGCTCGGATAGCTCTGCCTGACGACATCCTCACCCCAGTCAGCCACCAGGATAGGCTCTTCGGCCGGACTGTCGCTGAACCATCCGGGCTGATTGCTGGCGATGATATGGCTCTTGCCCATGCGCACTCTGTCCTCCGGCTCGATAAATGTGTCATGCGCAATGATGTTGCGGATGCGGGGATTCGGGTACAGCCTCTGCGCGTTCTCATAGCAGTCGATGACCTTGCGGATGGCATAGCTGCCCATGGCATGGGTATGGATGTTGAAGCCCTCCTTGTTGGCCTGAGCCATGGATTCCTTCATATGCTCTTCATCCCAGAGAAGCGGCTCTCTAGTGCCGGGGGTATGATTGATCGAAGTCTTGGCATAGGGCTCGACCATGGAGAACTGACCGTCGGCGAAATACTTTACCGTATCCACAGCGAAGAGATCCTCCACATCAAACTTCGTGCGGTTTTTGATGGCTCTTTCCATGTCTTCATCCCGGGTTGCGTCATTGACATTATGAACACCGGAAACCCTGGCGGTAAATTCTCCGTTCTTTGCCATATCCGAAAGAACCGGATAGGATGCGCCTTGCTGGCAGTCGCACAGCAGCGTGTGCCCGGTTCCGTTAAACATATCAAAACACTGCTTTAAGCAGTCGCGATGCTCCTCCGGCGAAAAGTCATAGCCCGGAATGCTGTCGATGATGGGCAGATAGACGGCAGGCTCCTTGATATAGCCGCTGGGACTTCCGTCCGATTCCCTGACGATCAGGCCGTTTTGGTCATCTGTCTCCTTTGTAACGCCGGCCGCTTCCAGCGCCTTCGTATTCAGCAGAACCCTGTGGCCGCAGTACGACATCAGAACAGCGGGCTTGTCGGGTACGATCGCATCCACATCATGCCGGGTGAACGGCCGCACGATACCCTGCAGGCCGCCGGAAAACCATGTTCTGTCCCAGCCGAGCCCCCGGATCACCGGGGCGTCCCCATGCTCGTCAACATAGGCCTTCAGCGTGTCCTGGAGCTGTTTGATCACTCCTTCCGGCGTGTCCTTTTCAGGATCCGGCACGATATTGCCGAAGCTGCAGGTCCCGAACTTTTTCGCGGCGTGCGCCAGATGCATATGCGCATCTCCCAGGCCGGGGATAACGCTCTTTCCATTACAATCAACAACCTCCGTGGTATCGCCGATCCACGCCCGTACGCCCGCTTCATCGCCTACATACGCGAACTTTCCGTCCACGATGGCCAGCGCCTGAGCATGCGTCTCCGTGCCATCCAGCGCGACGGAATAAATCTTCGCGTTTCTGTAAACCTTGTCTGCTATCTGTGCCATTTGTACTTCCTCGCTTTCATATCAAAGATAAAAATATTTTGTCAGGGGATAAGTCCTGTCCCAGTCAACGATCTTCCGTTCCGATTCCTTCTCAGGATGGATATCGAATTCGTCGAATACCATCACTTGTCTTTCCTGCGGGTCGTAGAGCGGCCACTCATGCGCCTTGCCGTCCGGGGAAATGTCTGCGGAAAGCGACGGATCGCCGGTCTTCGCGAACTGAACCCACATTTTGCGCATGGTCTTAGAGAAGGTTTCGTCATAAGCTCTGCCCGTGAAGACAGTTTCCTCCGGATGCTTGAGCACGGAGGCAAGCTCAGTCGCGTGTCCGCACTTCATGTACGGCAAAGTGGATTCAGGCGTGAAGTAATAGGTGTACGACTTGCCGCCTCCCTTTGTCTGCGCCTCTGACAGCCTGATGTGCGCCGCGTTGAACCAGAGCTGGCTGAACAAGCGGCTGTCCTTCTCGTAGTCTTCTCCCTCTACGCTGCTGCAGAAGCTTGCGGCCCGTTCCCTGTCTTCTTCCGGCAGCTTCGCAATCTTTTTTGATTTGCGGTCAGCCGCCCACATTTCAAAAAGCTCAGGCTCCATGAGATGCACGAAATAATTCATCTCATCCTTGTTGCAGCCGTGAAGGAGCTCGATATCCTTCACCGCGCCCTTCTCGTAAGCTTCATAGGGGTCAAGGGGCAGGTATTTCCCGTCCCTCTCCGGGCCGATACGCAGCCCCGTCACCGCGGAGGCCTGCAGAAGCTTTTCCGCATCGACCTTATCCAGTTCCGCAACGGTTTTGCAGCCAAGCAGCTCCATTACCTCATTTGTGCACTCGATGGCCTCCTCCGCAGACACTGTGATCGAGGGAGCGCCGCTCTGGGCGATGACCCTCTTGATGTACTGATGGGAGCCCTCGATCAGCGGAAGTGTCGTTACGCTCCCGCCACCGGCAGATTCGCCGAAGATCGTCACATTGTCGGGATCGCCACCGAAGCCCGCGATATTCTCATGGATCCACTTCAAGGCCATCATCTGATCCATGGGACCTAAATTCTGCGCATCCGGATAGTCACCGCCGTCCGGCAGGTGGGACAGGTGGATGTAGCCGAAAATACCGACCCTGTATGCGATGGAGACGGCGATAACCTCCGGGTTTTCCTTGACGAAATTGTGTAAATCATACAGAGGATCGGCCGTGCCTCCCATAGCGTAACCGCCGCCGTGAATCCATACCATGACTGGCTTTTTTGTGTCTGACGCCTCATCTGCCGCCGACGCACACGGATGTGCTAGTGCGGGCGCAGGCTCCGGATGAGCCGGTTGCGCCGCCGACGCGCATGGATGCGCTAGTGCGGACGCAGGCACCGGATGCGCCGGTTTTGCGTCCGCCTTCCAAATGTTTAAATACAGGCAGTCCTCGCTCTGATAATACAGGGAACCGCCTTCGCTGATATCTTCTCCCTGACGGGGACTTTTCCCGTTGTAATACGCCTCGTATATGCCGTCATCCGGAACATATTCCACCGGTGCTTTCCAGCGAAGCTCCCCGACAGGCGGCTTTCCTGTAAACGGAATGCCCTTATACGCAATGATATTTTCGGTCTTCTGACCCACGAAGATGCCGTTGACGCATTTCACCGCAAGTGCCTTGTCATAATTATCGTCTGTAATCTTCCGATTCTTACCGTAGCGCGCTCTCACCCTTTCTTTCGCCTCATTCAAAGCCTTCCGCTTCTCTCCGGATGGAGCGGGTACCATAAGATCCATCATGTCACTCATTGTCTGTCCTCCTTGTCACCAATTTCTACAGCGTCATTTTATCATTCAGCTTCTGTGGTTGACAAGCGAATGTGACAAAGTGTCAACAAGCGATTCCACATCATATTGCGTTTGATGAGGTGAGGGTATCGTCAGTTTTACCACCGTTCCACCGCCTTCCCGGGGCAGGATCGTCATATATCCGCCGCACATCATCTCCAACCGTTGCCGAATATTGGCCAGAGCAATATGCGGTCTGTCATTGTCTGCAGCTTCAAAGCCCGGTCCATTGTCGGAAACGATGATCTCGCTGCCGGAATCCGTCTGGCAGGTTTGGATCAAAATGCGGAGCGGATCGGAATCCGGATCCAGACCATGCTTGACGGCGTTCTCCACAATTGGCTGCAGGGTCAGCGGGGGAACCCGAAAATGTGTATGCGGCATGTCATAATCAACGAAGAGACTTTCGTCATAGAGCGCCTGCTCCACATTGAGGTAGGCACGGGTGTGCTCCAATTCCTCTGAAAAGGGAATGGTTTTGGTGCTTGCCAGGGCATTCAGATTCTTTTCAAGGTAGTTGTTGAAATTCAGCGTGACCCGCTGGGCCTCCTCGGGATCCTGCTGACAGAGGTAATAAATGCTCATCAGGGTGTTGTGGATGAAATGCGGCCGCATTTGAAGCACCATGATGCTGGCGTGCTGGCTGGCGATCTCACGCTGCTGGCGCAGATACTGCTCGATCTGATCTGACAGGATGATGCCATACATGGAAAGCGCCAATATGTCAATGCCGATAAGGATATAGGGAAAGACAGGCACAAACAGATGGACGATCAACGCGACCGTCAGCGGAAGCACGGATATCAGCATGGCGAAAAAAAGCTTTTGTGTCATCCTGTCCCGCCTGCGGATCAGATCCGCCAGGTTGATGAGCTCGATGGTCACCATGGGAAGGATCAAAAGCGTGTATCCGGAGCCGAAGTGAAACCGGCCATCCGGCGTCAAATAATAAAACAAGGAAGTGAACTGTGCGATCACCAGCAGCAATACATACATGCCCCACAGGGCGAGCACACTGCCAAAGCGCGTACTGCTCCGCCAGTCTTCCCCGCAGCAGTGCAGCAGGAACACCGTCTGCATGGGCAGCGGGATCGCGGCAAGCAGGGACATCAAAAAATCGACGACGCGCACCGCCCCAGCCATAGGAACCATTCCGGAAAAGATCGTCTCGGCGAGGGCGAGGCAGGCGTTCAGAAAGAGAACGCCGAAAAAGGTGGTAAAGAAGCGCTTGCTCCAGCGGTCAACGCTGGGCATAATGGCGGTAAGCCCCAGTCCCAGCCCCATCGTCAGGGAAGCCGCGCCGGATAGAAAGATATACAGAATGGTATTCCAATCGTTCATTCGCCCGTGCCTCCCGTCCAAAAGGGGTAGCGCAGCTGTGTGAGCTGATCCCTGACGCCCTCCACAGTCAACGGCTTGCGCATAAATCCGCAGGCGCCGGTGCCCCAGGCGTCAAAGGCATAGCCGACATAAGCGGTCAGATACACCACATTGGTGCGGGGATTGATCTCAAGCAGCGTGCGGCAAAGATCAAGCCCGCTCGTCTTCCCCATCTCGATGTCCAGAAA
>JAFUYB010000045.1 GCA_017470735.1 Lachnospiraceae bacterium
ATTATTTCTTTACCTTTTTTCAACAATATTTCGGGATCGGTTTTGTATTTTCGGTTATTCAAATATTTAGTACCTCCTAGTAATTGGAGTATACCACATATTGATTATAAAGTAAATTTATTTATGTCGTTTACTATAGTTTTTAAAGACAGATGCATTATTTGCCGAAATAATGTATAATAGTCTATCATTTACGAATGCTCAAGGGGGGATTCGGGAAAGGAAAATGATTGAAGCAGATATTACTATCCGATTTGGTGCCGAAGGAGATCCTGCAGGAGCTGCAGAACGCGTACGCACGCTATACGGGGATGGCGTCACTGATCTCTGATGCCAATGGCACTCCGGTGACGAAGGCGAGTAATTTTACGCATTTCTGCATGGATCTGACGAGGAAATCCACGCTGGGCGGAAAGAATTGTCAGGAGTGCGGCAGGCGCGGCGCCCTGCAGGCATTGCAGACCGGAAAGCCTGCGGTCTATCCCTGCCATGCAGGTCTGATGGACTATGCGACGCCGATCATCCTGAATGGTAATTTTATCGGCAGCTTTACGGGCGGCCAGATCCGGACGGAGGCTGTAGACGAAGAAGCATTCCGCCGGAAAGCGGAAGAATACGATATTGATCCTGACGAGTATGTGGCAGCTGCCAAGGCGACCAATTTGCTGCCGCGCGAAGAGGTCGAGCGGTCCGCGCAGTTTTTGTATGAAATAGCCAGCGTGCTTTCCAAGATCGCGTACCAGCGGTTCCAATTGTTGGAGGAAAAGCAGGAATTGGAGCACTCTGCCAAGGTGCGGATGGAGTTCCTGAAAAAATATTCGACCAATCTCAACGGTGATCTGCAGCAATTGACGGACTTTCTGACGCTGATTTCAAAGGTCGGCGTAGAGCGTGACGATGTGCAGGCAAAGAATTTTTCCGGAAGGATGGCGGACAATATGCTCCGCCACGCGTCAGAGCTGGATGACACCATTGATTATATGGAAATCGAAAATGACGATTTTGTCCTGCGCGAGACGACCTATGATGTGCGTTGGGTGGTCAACCGTAAGATCAGCGAGCTGGAGCCTCTGGCGGAAGAAAAGGGGCTGACGATTGAATGCGAGGTTGATGACAGCGTGCCCCGGCTTCTGGTAGGAGATCCGACGAGGATTGCCGGAGTGATCGGGAAATGCATTGAAAACAGTATAATCCACACGGATGAGAACGGAGTCCGGCTGAGGCTTTGGACTGAAAAAGAGGGTTATGCGGCGATGCTCGGGATACGGATCGAGGATGAAGGAGGCGGGATTGAGCCGGAGCCGCTGAAGGTGATTGAGGATTACATCAATTCCCGCGGCAAGTCGGATTCATGGAATGAGGCATTCGAGCTGGCAGGGTTCGCGACGATCGGCTATGCGATCCGGGCGATGTCCGGAAGTATTAAGATTGAGAGCGAGCCGGGAAAAGGAACGACATTTATTTTTAGAATACCGCAGCTGGCGGGGGAATGATACTTCCGGGGCAGGAGCAGCGACTGGTGATGGTGGGTTCTGTCAAAGTGATAGGCGACGGCAGGCGAGACGGTGAGAGAGATGGGCGACCATGCAAAGGTACATACAAAAGAATATATCCTGGATTACGCGGACAGGCTGATCACGGAAGGGCGGGCGCCGTCTTACGCGGTGGTGCGGTTCAATATCCGTGGGATGAGCAATCTGAATGACCAGCTCGGAATGGAACTGGGGACGCAGCTGATGTGTGCCTATATCCATGGACTGCAGGAATTGATTGGGGAGGACGGCATCGTTGCCAGGAATGGCGGAGATGTTTTCTCGGCGCTGTTTCCGAAAGAACGGACGGACGAGGTCATGCAGTATCTGATCGGCGTGGAAACCGCGACGGAGGACGGCAGCGTAAAGCGGTTCATGAGTTCGCATGCCGGGTATTACCGGATTTCAGACCAGTGCCAGTCCAGCAAAGAGCTGAGTGAGATTCTCGATGAGGCGCTGCGGATCGCGCGGGCGCATGTGGACAACAGGCTCTATGCGATCTGCGATGACGAGGTGCTTCACAAGATCCAGGAGTCCAAACGGATTGAGCGGATGTTCCGCGGGGCGATCGAGAATGAAGAATTCATGGTCTATTATCAGCCCAAGGTGGAGACGAAGCGTTACCGCCTGAAAGGGGCAGAGGCGCTCTGCCGCTGGATGCATGAGGGCGAAATGATCCTGCCGTTCCGTTTTATCCCTGTCTACGAGCACAACGGTGATATCCGGGAGCTGGATTTTTATATGCTCGACCATGTCTGCCGGGATATCCGGCGCTGGCTTGACGAGGGCAAGCAGGTCGTGCGGACTTCGGTCAATCTGTCGCGGGAGCACATGGGCGACCAGCGTCTGGTGGAGCGGATTCTCGAAACGATCGACCGCCACCAGGTGCCGCATCAGTATATCGAGATCGAGCTGACGGAGACATCTACCGAAGTCGATTATCTGGAATTAAAAGATATCGTAAGCAAGCTGCATGAGGCGGGGATTCACACATCGGTGGACGATTTTGGCGTGGGCTATTCGTCGATGAATCTTTTGGCGGAATTGCCCTGGAATATGGTCAAGATCGACAAGAGCTTCGTACCGCTGGGCACGGGCGATGAGGAAGACCAGAAAAAGACCGTGATGCTGCGCTCGATCATTGCGATGGCGCATGCGCTGGAGCTGGAGTGCATTGCCGAGGGCGTAGAGACGGCAAAGCAGGTGCTTCTGCTAAAGGAGAACGGCTGTTATTTTGTCCAGGGGTATTATTTTGACAGGCCGCTGCCGGTGGGAGATTTTGAGGAGCGTCTGTCGGTGCTGACGGAAATTGTTGCAAAGGAAGGAATGGAGCGGGCGATATGAGAAAAAAGGGGTGGAACCGGTTAGGGGTATTTTTGGCAGTCTGCCTGTTGGCGGCGGCGATTGGGGGTATAGTGTTGCCTGCGGTTCCGGTGCAGGCGGCGCAGCCTGTAAAGCTGGCGGCGCCTAAATTAAAGGATGCCGTGTGCACGAGCAGCTCGTCGATCCGCCTTACATGGAGGCGGGTGAACAGGGCGGACGGATATGCGGTGTACATCCGGCAGGCAGGACAGTGGAAATGGCGCAAAAATGTGTCCGGCAGGAATACGACGCAGTGCGTCATTGACAAGCTGACCTATGGCAAGACTTACCGCTTTACGGTGCGCGCGTTCGATGAGCGCGGTAAGACGCGCGTCAAAGGTGATTATGATAAGAAGGGACTCAAAAAAAGCCTGAAATTCAAAAGCAAATATGTGGACGGGTACAAATTCTTTTACGATGAGGAAGGGAACCGGATTGAGGATGTCAGCGACCTGATCGGCGAGAATCCGTCTTATGAGCTGCGGGTTAATACGCAGGCTTGTGTCGTGACGGTGTACGCGAAAGACGGAGATAACGGATATACGATTCCGATCAAGGCGTTTTTGTGCTCGCCGGGGGCGAATATGGCAACGGAATCCGGGAAATGGAGCATCGGGCAGAAATACCGTTTCCATACGCTGTTTGGCGCATATGGACAGTGGTCGGTGCGGATCCACGACGGCATACTGTTCCATTCAGAGCTGTATTCAAGCTATGGCACAAACAATACGATGAATGTGACGGAGTACAACAAGCTCGGTACGGCGGTATCGCACGGCTGCATCCGCCTGCAGTGTTCGTCGGTGAAGTGGATCTATGACAATTGCCCGACCGGCACGCCTGTCGTTATCTACCGCGCGGAGAACGCCGGGCCGCTCGGCAAGCCTGAACTTGAGAAGCTGCCCGCGTGGCACACTTGGGATCCGACTGACCCGACGGCGGTGGATTATTGCAGACAGCATGGGTGCCATGGACAGTGATGATGGAACGGGAGCCTGTTATGGATACAGATGACGCGCATGAGTGACATTATGCCCGATGGAATCAGAGGTTTGCCGTATATGTGCATTTTTTCCACAAAATTTCGGTAATATTTTTGAAAAACGCACCATATCTTGTGGGTGACTTTTGCGGGGGATCGTGGTATAATACAAGTGTAATTGTAGGGCAGTTCCGTTTTGATTACAAGGAGTGTGATGATTATGGCTGGAATTTCAGGAATCGGCGGATACAATTCGTACAACAGCAACATTTATGGGAAGATTGCCAGCGGAAACCGGATTCAGAGTGCCAAGGATGACCCGGCGGGACAAGCGATTGCGAGCAAGCAGGAGGCTCAGCTTCGTGCGCAGAAGATGCAGCAGCGGAATGCGGCGATGCAGCAGGACGCGATCAATATTGCGGACGGCGCGCGGGCAGGCATCAATGATTATCTGCAGGATATCAATGCGCTGTCTGTTCAGGCGATGAATGGTCTCTACAGCGATTCAGACCGTCAGGCGATTCAGAATCAGATCAATCAATACGCGACCGGTATTGATGATACGGTTTCACAGGCGAAGTACAATGAGAATTCCGTATTGGGCGGCACATCAGCCCGTTCGCTCGGGATGCAGAATTTTGATGTAACGAGCGGTGAAGCGAATCTCGATGCAGTCGATGCGGCAATCAATAGTGTAAACGGATCCCGTGCCCAGGATGGAGCGGTGTCGAACGGCCTTGATCATTCGATCAGCAATTTAGGGACGGCAGCAGTCAACACAGAGGCTTCTTTGAGCCGGATTACGGATCAGGACATCGGTGAGGGCGTGACACAGCAGAAGCGTGAGGAAGCATTGAACCAGTATTCGATGGCGATGCAGCGTCGTCAGATGGATGATCAGCAGAGTTTGATGAATCGTATGTTTAATGCTTGACATTCAGGAAGAAAAAAAGTAAAATACCATTTGTGCCGTGTCAAAGGATGGCGCGGCACATTTTTTGCGGGTGTAGTTCAATGGTAGAACACCAGCCTTCCAAGCTGGATACGTGGGTTCGATTCCCATCACCCGCTGTTTTTATGCCAAAAACTTCAGGATATCATTTGCCAGCATATCATTGTGTACGATGTAGCTCATGTGGTCTGCGCCGGGAATGATTTTTAAGGTTGCATCCGGGATGCCGGATGCGATCTTTTTGGTTTCGGCTTCTTTGATCATGTCCTTTTCCCCGGCGAAAACAAATGTCTTTGCGGAAATGCGGCGCAGGTCGGCTTCGGAAATATCCGGTTCCCGCAGCATCATTTTTGTCATATCGCTTTTGTCTTTTCGGTACATGGATTTGATCTTCTGCCGCGAGAAAAAAGAAAGTCCTTTCGGCGAAAGATTGGCGCCGCAGAGGATCAGACGGCCGACCAGCTTGGGGTGGCGTATCGCAAGCAGCATGGCGATGATGCCGCCGTCGGAAAACCCAAGGATGGAGGGAACGCCGATGTCCACGGCCCGGATCAGCTTCGCCACATCTTCCGCCATATCGGCATAATGGTATTCCTTTGACGGGGAGGACAGCCCGCAGCCCCGCGAATCCAAAGAGTACACCGTAAAATGCGGTGTCAGATGCGGCAGCAGCGCATCGAAAATCGTATGATCCTCGCCGTTTCCGTGCAGCAGGATCAATGGACTGCCTTCGCCTTCTTTTTCGTAATATAAAACCTGGCTGTCAAGCTGGATGTACATAAAATCAAATCCCTTGAATATTTTTTGAATTATGGTATAATCTAAATAGGTGGCAGCGTTGCCCCTTGGTTAAAAAGTTACAAGCAGAAAAACCGCCCGAGCTTCCAAACTTTGGGGCGGTTTTTAATATACATGAGCCACCTCCCGATGGAAAGGGGAAGCGCTGCCGCCGTAAATAATCATACTATATTCCTGGTGATGTTCCCATATAAAAAATGCACAAACTTTCTTTGCGCAGGTAAAAAGCTGGCAAAAA
>JAFUYB010000046.1 GCA_017470735.1 Lachnospiraceae bacterium
AGCACTATATAGTAAATGTGGAATAAAAAGTTTTGTCAAGTTTTTTTGAGATCGAAAAAAGCCAGCAATTATGCTGACTTGACGCAACTAGGATTATTCTGAATCCCTAAAGAATTATAGTGCTAAATCCGAAAGACGGGCTTGCTGTATGGTTCGGGCTACAGATACCTTTCTATTCCGATCTCCTCCATGATCTTGTCAAATGCCAATACCGGGTCACAAATATCAAGAATATCTTTTGATTTATAGCTAGTCATGAGACGGTTTTTGTGCTATAACAGATAGGGTTATATGTCAAGTAATTGAGACGCGCAGCGGAGAGATATATGCTGAAGAGCAACATTGGAATGGAAAAAGCAGTAGAGCTTAAGAATAATGATCATAATGGCTGTCAGGCGGTGCTTTGCGAGCGCAGTGACTGTGAGAGGAATATGGTGAGTTTTTTGGAGGATTAAGATGTTTCGGGATATGAGAAGATTCAAGCAACAGATATCAGAGGAGGAATGCATCGAAATTCTGAGGAGGGAACTAAGAGGCGTTCTGTCCGTACTTGGCGATGATGGCTACCCTTATGGAATACCCTTAGATCATTGGTATTCGGAAACAGACGGGAAGATTTATTTCCATTGTGCCAAGGAAGGACATAAGCTCGATGCTATCGCAAAGTGTGATAAGGTCAGCTACTGCGTGATGGATCAGGGCTACCGAAAAGAGGGTGAATGGGCGCTGAATATCCGAAGTGTGATCATATTTGGACGAATGCACATCGTGGAGGATGAGGACAAGAAGAGAGAAATCTGTACGAACCTCTGCCGGAAATTTACGGATGATGAGGCGTATCTTGAGAAGGAACTGAAGAATGCATTTCTGAGAGTGTGCTGTCTGGAGCTGGAGCCGGAGCATATGACCGGGAAGCTGGTGAATGAGTCATGAAAGAGAGTATTTGATGGATCTTAAAGAGGAGTTTGAAGTTTGAGTATGTTTGCGGCTAAGACCTTTGAAGAGCTTACTACAAGAGAGATATATGAGATTCTGAAAGCCCGCGCTGCCGTCTTTGTTGTGGAGCAGAACATAGTCTATCAGGATATGGACGATAAGGACTATGACAGTCTGCATGTGTACTTCGAAGAGGACGGAAAGGTGACGGCGTATTTGCGCGCCTTTGAGACAGAACCGGATGTTGTGCGCATGGGCCGGGTGCTGACATTACAGCATGGACAAGGCTTAGGAGGAAAACTCTTGCGTTATGGTCTTGAAGAGATACGGCAAAAATTCTCTCCCAAGATCATTGCGATTGATTCACAATGTCATGCCATAGGTTTCTATGAAAAGTCTGGATTCAAGGTATGCTCTGAGGAGTTCCTTGAAGAGGGCATAATGCATGTGAAGATGGAACTTGAAGTATGAAATATGATAATATAACGAATGTCACTGTAATGTTCGAAGTGGTTACAAGTTTTCAGGTAAAAAACATTGAATAAAAGAGACTGCACGATTCGTTTAGAAGAGAAGAAGGATAAAGATGAAGATTAAAGATTTGAGGTGACGGAAGCAATGTCAGTAGAAAACGGCGAGTGGATCATGCGCGGCCTGGATTGGGACAATCCTTATCGGATCAGGACATGGCAGGAGCTTGTGAATTGGATAAATGAGATCGGTTTTCTTCCGCTCTTTGGAAATGAGGTGGAGGGCTTCTCTGTGGAGGAGCATACATCTCCGGATTACTGGTGGTCGGGCGACCGGCAGGAGGATCCATGGGAGTGGAGGGAGATCATAGCGGCAAGCAATCAGGTGGCATACGGGAAATTTTTTGGAAAAAAGGCAGGGTTCATCAGTTTGGATTGGCTGCCTTATTTTGCAAACGCACGCAGAGCAGGCTACGATTTTGACAGTCGTTATCAGGACGGACTTGCAAGCCGCAGAGAAAAGAAGATCATGGATTTCTTCATAGGAGAGGATGAAGACGGGGATCCTGTTTATAAAGACGATAGGATACTGTCCACGGATCTGAAGAAGATGGCTGGTTTCGGAAAAGGTGGGGAGAAAAACTATCCGGGCATTATCACCGGACTGCAGATGCAGACCTATCTTGTGATTACGGATTTCAAGAGACGGCAGAATAAGCGCGGCGAAGAGTATGGTATGGCGGTATCTATCATGCTTCCGCCTGAGTCAATTTGGGGATATGACAAGGTGACGGCAGCGTATTCGGAGAAGCCGAAGGAATCGTGGAGCAGGATTTTTGAGCATGTGAAGGAGATGTATCCCAAAACAGATGATACGGACATCATTCGGCTGATTGGGAAAGATCCATGACGTCCGGTGGATATCAGTGCTTGGTGGCGCAAATGAAGGGAGTGAAAGAAATGACGAAAGTATATTGCTATTCAAAATGTTCAACGTGTAAGAAAGCCTTGAAATGGCTGGATGAAAACAAAATCGAGCATACAGTGATCGATATCAGGGAAGATCATCCTGATGAGAAGACGCTTCGTCGGCTTTATGCGAAGAGCGAGTTGCCGCTTCGGAGATTTTTCAATACCAACGGACAACTGTATCGGGAGATGGAGCTGTCGAAGAAGCTTCCGGATATGAGCGAGGATGAGATGTTTAAGATTCTGGCATCAGATGGGATGCTGGTGAAGAGACCTTTGCTGGTTACGGATGAAAGGGTGATTCCGGGATTTAAAGAAGATACATGGAGGGAAGTATTGTGAGCATTCGACAACGCAAAAGTTGAATCCTGTATTGTCTTATTCTGTCAAGTCCTCTATAATACACATTAAATCAGAGGGGAACAGCGGCCGGATGACGGGCAGAGGTGGTAGAGCTATGCGGATTGATAAATTTTTAAAGGTATCGCGGCTGATCAAGCGGCGGACGGTGGCGGCAGAGGCATGTGAAGCCGGGCGTGTGCAGGTCAACGGCAATGTGGTCAAGCCCTCGGCCAAGGTCAAGGTCGGGGATGTGATCGAAATTGCGTTTGGCGACCGCATCGTCAAGGCGGAGGTGCTGGCGCTTAAAGAGACGACCAAAAAGGACGAAGCGGCGGAACTGTACAAGGTTTTATGAGAAATAGACAAAATTCACATAATATTATAAAAAGACTTGAAAAATATTTGTGTTTTTCTATAATATTATTTTAAGAAACGCCGATAATAATTATGTGAGTATTTTATTTCTCGCTTTGGGTGTGATTGGCTGCTCCGATCCGCAAGGGACGGCAGGCGGCAGTGTGTGTGGAAAAGAGCCGGGGCTTCGGCGCCGGTGAGGATGATGATGAAGAAAGTCCAGGGTCGCAGACGAAAAAAGAAGAGCACCAGCAGAGCCTATCTGATTTTGATGATGGTCTTTTTGGCTGTGGTATTGGTGACGCAGATCATATTGCTCTACCAGAAGAGCGAAGTGTACGCCGCGCGCGAGCAGCAGTTGATCGAGGAGCTGCATGAGCAGGAGGACAGGCAGCAGGAGCTTGCCGATTACGAGCAGTACACGAAGTCTGAGGAGTACACGCGCAACACGGCAAAGAGCAAGCTGGGGCTGGTTTCTCCGAATGAGATTATTTTCCGGGAACGATGACGACGGAGCGCAAGGTTAAAGGATATATTCAGGCAGAAGGATTGCTGAAACAAGGAGATGCGGTAGTGATAGGCGTCTCCGGCGGGGCAGATTCCGTCTGTCTTTTTTTGTTGTTGGCAGATATGGCGGACAAGTGGGAGCTCTCTCTTGCAGCGGTGCATGTCAATCACGGGATCCGGGGGGCAGCAGCCAAAGAGGATGCAGAATTCGTGGAGAACCTCTGCCGGAAATATGGCGTCATCTGCTGCCGAGAAAATGTTGATGTGCCGGCGCTTGCGGCGAAATGGAAGTGTGGGGAGGAAGAGGCGGGGAGGCGTGTACGGCATGAAGCCTATCTGCGCTGCTCGGAGAAGCATTTCGGCGGCAAAGCAAAGGTGGCGCTCGGACACCACCGAAACGATCTTGCGGAGTCGGTAATGCTTTCGCTGATCCGCGGGGCGGGACTGGCCGGACTGTCCGGGATCCGCCCACAGACGCAGATTGCGGTGGACGGCAAGGAGATGACCGTCATCCGCCCGCTTCTTGACCTGGAGCGGGATGAAATTGAGGCGTATTTAAATAATAGAGGGCAAGCGTGGCGGACGGACGCGACCAATGCGGAGGACGAGTACGCCCGCAACCGCATCCGGCACCAGCTTATCCCGCTTTTTGAAGATGCTAATCCCAAGTCGGTGGAGCATATCGCAAGGACGGCGCTGCTTGCGGGTCAGGCAGAGGATTATATCGCCAGGCAGGCTAAGATGCTGCTGGATGGCCAGGGCTGTGAATTGACAGGGACTGCTGCCGGGGCATGCCAAGAGGATAAAGATGGTTTAATAAATGAAGACGGCGAGCTGAAAAAGGCGGTTCTGGACAAGCTGCACCCTGCGCTTGCTGGCGAGGCTGTGCGGCAATGGCTCGTAACGCGTGGCGTGGGGATGCGGGATCTGACCCATTACCATATCGTTTCGATAGTCGGGCTGGCAGGAAAGCCGGTCGGGAAAAAGGTTGAACTGCCCGGCGGATACCTGGTGGAAAGCGGATACAGAACGCTCCGGATCCGTCAGATGGAAAAGGATGCGCCGGAATTTCGCCTCAAAAGACCGCAGAGGACAGAAGCTGAGGCTGCGGTGATGGACGATGCTGCAGAAAAAAGCGCCATCCTTCGCATCAAAAAGCCTGCGTTCGGGCAGAGTTTTACGGCGGAATTTGGGGGTTATTCGTTTATATTTACGGCGAAAGAGAAGGGCGGCAGTCCGAAGAGCAGAGGAAAGGATGAAAATTCCTTTTCTATTTTCATCAATTATGATAAAATAGATAAAATATGTCTTCGATTTCCGGAAGAAGGCGACCGGATGGTGATTTCCCGTGGTGGGCGGCACAAAAAGCTGAGGCGTATTCTGATCGACGCGAAGGTTCCGAGGGAGGAGCGCGCGGCGCAGGTGCTGCTGACAGACGGCAAGGAAGTGATCTGGGTCGTCGGAATACGGGACTGTCCGGCGTATTTCGTGACAGAGGAGGCAGGAGGGGTATTGGAATGCTTTGCGCGGAGGATTTGCGATGAGTGAGAAAGTAAAGGTAATGCTGCCGGAGGAGGAGATCGACCACCGGGTCCGGGAGCTGGGCGAGCAGATCAGTCAGGATTATGCGGGGGAGAGCGTGTTTTTGGTGTGTATCCTGAAAGGCGCGAGCTTTTTCGCCTGTGATCTGGCGAAAAGGATCACCGTTCCGGTGACGATTGATTTTATGGCGACATCGAGCTATGGCTCCGGCACGGTCTCGTCAGGCGAGGTCAAGATCAAAAAGGATCTGGATCTGCCGGTGGCAGGACGGCATGTCATTATCGTGGAAGACATTATTGACAGCGGCAACACACTGCATTATCTGAGCAATCTGTTCCGCGACCGCAATGCGAAAAGCGTCAAGCTCTGCGCTCTTTTGGACAAGGCGGACCGCCGCGAGGTAGATGTGCCGATGGATTATATCGGTTTTTCGGTACCGGACTTTTTCCTGGTCGGATACGGATTGGACTATGACCAGAAATACCGGAACCTGCCGTATATTGGCATAGTGGATCTGGATTGAGCATCATGCGAAAGCCTGCTCCAAAAGAGGTCGCTTTGCGATGGGCAATGGAAAGGGAGAGGACGCGTTGAAAGGACTTTATACTAAATGAGACAGGGAACCGGATTTGGTTTTTACATATTGCTGATGATCATGATCATCTTCTTCTGGCTGTATTTTGCGGGCAATCCGGGGCCGACCTATTCGCAGGCCCAGCTTGACTCCGCGATCGCCAATGGCGAGGTGGCATCGGTCGTGATCGATCAGAATGAGCAGGTGCCGACGGGTACGGCGCGGATATCGCTGAAAAATTCAGACACGCAGAAGGTTCTGTATGTGTCTGATGTCAATACGCTTCAGGATCAGCTCTCGGCAGCGGGGATTTCCTTTACGATGAACAATATCCCGCAGAACCAGTGGGTGCAGGAGATGCTGCCGACGATGATCGTCGTAGCGGCGCTGTTCATCCTGTTTATGATCCTGATGAACGGGCAGGCCGGCGGCGCCGGAATGTCAATGGGGAGCGCGCGGGACAACCGGATGATGAATTTCGGCAAGAGCCGTGCGCGGATGTCAGGCAAGGATGAGGTAAGCATCCGGTTTTCCGATGTGGCAGGACTGCTTGAGGAAAAGGAAGAGCTCGAAGAAGTCGTTGATTTCTTAAAGGAGCCAAAGAAATACACGGAGGTCGGCGCGCGGATCCCCAAAGGACTGCTGTTGGTGGGACCGCCCGGGACCGGAAAGACTTTGCTTGGCAAGGCGGTTGCCGGAGAAGCGGGCGTGCCGTTTTTTTCCATTTCCGGTTCGGATTTTGTGGAAATGTTTGTCGGCGTCGGCGCGTCGCGTGTGCGTGACTTGTTTGAAGAGGCGAAAAAGAACGAGCCGTGCATCGTGTTCATCGATGAGATCGACGCGGTGGCGAGACGGCGTGGTTCCGGCATGGGCGGCGGCCATGACGAGCGCGAACAGACCCTAAACCAGATGCTGGTCGAGATGGACGGCTTTTCGGACAACGAAGGGATTATCGTGATGGCGGCGACGAACCGCGTGGATATCCTCGATCCGGCGATCATGCGGCCGGGCAGGTTTGACCGGAAGGTTTTTGTCGGCAGGCCGGATGTGAACGGCAGGGAAGAGATTTTAAATGTCCACGCTAAGAACAAGCGGCTGTCGGATGATGTGGATCTAAAGCAGATCGCGCAGACGACCGCGGGCTTTACGGGCGCGGATCTTGAGAATCTGCTGAATGAAGCGGCGATCCGCACGGCAAAGGACAACCGCCATTTTATTGAGCAGGCGGATATCCGGCAGTCCTTTGTCAAGGTAGGGATCGGTACGGAGAAAAAGAGCAAGATCATTTCCGAAAAAGAAAAGCGGATCACGGCATATCATGAGGCCGGTCATGCGATCCTTTTCCATGTCCTGCCGGATGTGGGGCCGGTATATTCGGTATCGATCATTCCGACGGGGATGGGAGCGGCGGGCTACACGATGCCGCTGCCTGAGAATGACGACATGTTCAACACCAAAGGGCGGATGCTGCAGGATATCACGGTCTCGCTCGGCGGAAGAGTGGCGGAAGAGCTGATCCTCGATGATGTGACGACCGGGGCGTCAAGCGATTTGAAAAAGGCGACTAAGGCGGCGCGGGAGATGGTGACAAAATACGGCTTCTCTTCAGAGATCGGGCCGATTTCGTATGCGCAGGATGAAGAGGAAGTCTTCCTGGGCAGGGATTACGGGCATATCCGCGGCTACGGTGAGGATGTCGCGGCAGCCATCGATGTCGAAGTCAAGCGGATCGTCGAAGAATGTTACGGCAAGGCGAAGGAGCTGATCGCAAAGCACGAGGATGTGCTGCATCGCGCGGCGGCGCTGCTTTTGGAAAAAGAAAAGATCGGCCGGGCGGAGTTTGAGGCTCTGTTTGGGGATGAGATCTTTGAAAAGGATGCAGAGCTTTTGGCATCCGAGGGCGTACGCGTGGAAGACATGTAGGCACCCGGCGGAAAGCGTGCGGGGCAGGGAACGGCGAAACCCGCGCTTAAGGTATACTGGAAAGGTAATATATGAACCGAGAGGCGATTTTTTCAGACGGGACGGCGGAATACCGCATTCCGATGGAGCCGGAGACAGGGGAGACGGTACGGATCATCCTGCGGACGGCGCGTGACGATGCTGATTACGCATGGCTACGCGCGGATGAGGATGACCGTGTTGTGATGCGCAAGTTCCGCGCGGACGAGCAGTTTGATTATTACCAGACTGAGATCCGCATGGGCGAGGCATCGTTTGCCTACTATTTTGAAGTCAAAAGCGGACCGGAGATCGTCTATCTCGACCGGTTTGGCGTGTCGGAGGATATCCGTCCGCAGTACCGTTTCTGTATCTGTCCGGGGTTTTCTACGCCCGAATGGGCAAAAGGCGCCGTGATGTACCAGATTCTTGTTGACCGTTTTGCCAACGGGGACAAGGAAAATGATGTCCTGAATGATGAATACCATTACATTTCCCGCCATGTACACCATGTCGATGACTGGGAGCGTTATCCGCAGGAATTCGATGTGACCGAGTTCTACGGCGGCGATCTTGAAGGAGTCCGGCAGAAGCTCGGTTATTTAAAGAGCATCGGCGTTGAGGTCATTTATTTCAATCCGATTTTTGTTTCTCCGTCCAATCACAAATACGATACGCAGGATTACGATTTTATTGATCCGCACTATGGCAAGCTTGTCCGCGATGAGGGAGCTGTGCTGGCGGAGGATGACGCGGACAATTCCCATGCGGCGCGCTATATCCGGCGTGTGACGGACAAGGCCAATCTGGAAGCGTCCAATCAGCTTTTCGCGGACTTGGTCGCGGAGGCGCATCAGAAAGGCATCCGCGTGATTTTAGACGGCGTGTTCAATCACTGCGGTTCGTTCAATAAATGGCTTGACCGGGAGCGGATCTATGAAAATGAGCCGGGATATCCGGCGGGGGCATTTATCTCGGGCGACAGTCCGTACCGCGACTTTTTCCATTTTTACCCGGACGGGAGCTGGCCATACAACACGGCTTACGATGGCTGGTGGGGACACGACACGCTGCCCAAGCTCAATTATGAGGGCAGCCAGAAGCTTCAGGATTATATCCTGCAGGTTGCGGCCAAATGGGTTTCGCCGCCGTACAACTGCGACGGCTGGCGTCTTGATGTGGCTGCGGATCTGGGGCATTCGGAGGAATTCAACCACCATTTCTGGAACAGGTTCCGTGAAACGGTCAAGCGCGCCAACCCTGACGCGGTGATCCTTGCGGAGCATTACGGCGACGCCCGCAGCTGGCTTTCCGGCCATGAGTGGGACACGATCATGAATTACGACGCGTTCATGGAGCCGGTGTCATTCTTCTTTACCGGGATGGAGAAGCATTCCGACCGGTATGAAGGAGATGCGGTCGGCGACGGCAAGCGCTTTGAGATGACGATGCGGCACTGTATGTCCGCGTTTATGACGCCGTCGCTGCACTGTGCGATGAACGAGCTGTCAAACCACGACCATTCGCGTTTTCTGACGCGGACCAACCACAAGGTCGGCCGGGTAGGGCAGTTGGGCTCGGAGGCAGCAGGGGAGGATGTAAATCCCGCGATTTTCAAGGAGGCTGTGCTTGTGCAGTTCACCTGGCCGGGTGCTCCGACCGTTTACTACGCGGATGAAGCGGGGCAGGTGGGATTTACCGACCCGGACAACCGGCGCACTTATCCCTGGGGGAAAGAAAACCACGATTTAATAGATTTTCACCGGGATATGATCTTTTTGCACCGGACGAGCAAGGCGTTGCGGACAGGGTCGTTTTTGTTCCTTGAGACGGGACGCAACCTGATCAGTTACGCGCGGTTTACGGCGCAGGAGCAGGTAGTCGTGGCGGTCAACAGCGGCGGCTACAATATAGATGTGGCGCTGCCGGTCTGGCGGACGGGCATGCCGAACAACTGCAGTATGGACCAGATTATGGTGACTTATGAGCAGGGCTATTCGATCATGCCGGTGAAGCGGCAGGTTGAGGGCGGCAGGCTTGCGCTGACGCTCGCGCCGTATACGGCGGTAGTGCTGCGTCACGGAAACGCGATTGGATTCTGAAGGATTTGATATATGAGGATAATTCATACGGCGGATCTCCATCTGGATTCCAAGCTGGAGAGCAATCTGACACCGGATCAGGCGAAGGAACGCCGGGAAGAGCTGCTGGAAACTTTTTCACGCATGGTCACCTATGCGTCAGAGCATGGCGTGTCGGTGGTGCTGATCGCCGGAGATATGTTTGACAAACCGCATGTCCGGAAGCGCGCCAGGCGGCGCGTGTTGGAGGAGATGCAGACACATCCGCAGATCGACTTTCTGTATCTGCAGGGAAATCACGACAAGTCGGATTTTTTGAATGACCTCGAAGATGAGGAAATTCCGAAAAATTTAAAAAGGTTTAAAGAAAATGAGTGGACAGTTTACGAATACGGAAATGTCGCGATTTCCGGCCGGGAGCTGTCCGACGATAATTACAAGACGATTTCTGTCAATCTGATATTGGACGAATCCAGGCTGAACATTGTCACCCTGCATGGGCAGGAGTCGGACTATGTCGGCAGGGACCGGACACATATCATACAGATTTCTCAATTCAAGAATAAATTTATCGACTATTTAGCGCTGGGGCATATTCACTCCTACAAATATGACCGTCTGGATGACCGTGGGGAATGGTGTTATCCGGGATGCCCGGAGGGCAGAGGATTTGACGAATGCGGGGAGAAAGGCTTCGTTCTTCTTGATATTGATGAAGAGGCGAAGCGGCTGACCCACACCTTTGTGCCGTTTGCGCAGCGCAGGCTTCATGAGGTAGAGGTAAAAGTGACCGAAGAGATGAACATGCCGGACATTATTGAGGCTGTCCGGGAGTCACTCGCCAGAATAGATAAAGACGATTTAATAAAAGTTGTATTAACCGGAACGACGGAAATGGACTTCGATGTGGATTGTGAACGGCTGACCCACATCTTTGAACGCGAGTTTTATTTTTTCAAGGTCTACGACCAGACCGGCACGAGGATAGACTATGACAGTTTTGCGGCGGACCGTTCCTTAAAAGGCGAATTTGTACGCCTGCTGCAGCAGCAGGAGATGCCGGAGGAAGAACGGGCGGCAGTGATCGAGCTGGGGATGAAGGCGATCCTCGGCGAAGAGCTTGGGTGATAAAATGCGGTTGCTTTCTTGTGAAATTGCCGGGTTTGGCAGGATTAGTAAATTAAACATAGACTTTAAGAGAGGGTTAAATGCTTATCTTGAAGACAATGGCTGGGGGAAAACGACCTTTTCGGTTTTCTTAAAGGCTATGTTCTTTGGGATGGAGTACAGCAGGAAGAGGATGCTTTCGGAACGGGAGCATTACCGTCCGTGGGACGGCGGCAGCTATGGCGGAAGCCTGACTTTTGCTTCGGATGGGCGGGAGTACAGGATTGAACGTACCTTTGGCAAAAAGGATACTGAGGATACCTTTGCGCTCTATGACGCCAAAACGGGTCTGCCGTCGGAGGATTTTTCGCCGGAGATCGGGCAGGAATTGTTCCAGGTGGACCGTGATTCGTTTGAAAAGAGCATTTTTATTCCGCAAAACAGCCTCGCGACCGGGATGACGGATTCGCTGAATGCCAAGATGGGGGATATGGTCTCGGCGCAGGATGACATCAACAATTTCGACGCGGCGATCAGGCGTCTGGAGGAGGCGAAACGGGTCTATACGAAAAATTCCAAGCTGGATCCCGGAAAGCTTTTGGCAGTGCGGCAGGAGATCCGTTCCTGCAGGGAATCCTTAGAGCATCTGCCGGTGCTTGCGGACGCGCTGGAGAAACAGCAAGGGGTGCTTGAGGAAAAGAGAGCGCAGCTGCATCAGAAGAAAGCCGCAAAAGAGGCGTTGCAGACGCAGATCGCGGCACAAAGCAAGCGGGAACAGGAACTTGGGGTTTACAGAGAGAAAAAGGGCTCGTTTGAAAAGTTAAAAAATGATTTTGTAAATATCGAAACATTTTTCGCTGCAGGACTTCCGGAGCGGGATATGTTAAACGAGATGGATGAGCGGGAGCGGCATCTGGAGGTCGATGCGAAACAGCTGGAGGCGGTGCGGAGCGAGCTGCTTTCGCAAGAGGAGACTGAGAAATTAAATCGTCTGTTCGAAAATAGTGACATCAAAGAAGAAGTACTCGATGAATGGGACGGGAAAGCGGAGCGGCTTTTGGCACTGCGGCTGAAAAGCGAGCATTCCAAAATGTCCGACGAGGAAAAGGAGCATTTGGCAGAACTGACGGCGTATTTTGCGAAGCGCAATCCGACGGCAGAGGAATTGGAAATGGCTTTGCTGGACGCTTCAGAACTGGCCCAGCTTGAAGGGCAGGTAGAGGCTCTTGATGAGCAGTACCGCAATATGAGGGCAAAAGCCGCTGCAGAAGCAGACCGGGGACGGGAAGGCGGCAGTCCGCGGGGCGTGCTGTATGGCATTGTAGGGGTGGCGGCGCTGCTTGCCGGAGCGGCTGTGTTTGTCTTCGGGCTGGGCGGAAGCATTGGCTCTCTGCTGGCATTATTCTGTGCGGTTGCGGCTCTGGCGGTGACGGTTCTGATGATCGTAAATGTCCAAAGGAACAGACGGGAGGAGGCGGAAAAATCCGCAGCGCTTGCCGATAATCTTGCGCAGGTATCGTCCGCGCTTGATTCCAAGAGGAATGAAAGAGACAGGCAAAAGGAACAGTGCAAGGCATTTTTATCCGGATTTCTAGTATCGCCTGCGGATACCTATACGCAAATGATCGGTGAGATCCAGCGGAAAAAAGAGGCGTATACCCGTTTGGCGGCCCAGGAGCAGAAGGTGCTTGAGGAAGCATCGGGGACACTGGAAGAGCTGTCCGGGCTTCAGATCGAGCTGTATACGGCGATGATGCCGTTTGCAGAGATTTATGGAATGGATCTGTATGAAGACCACAACGAAGAGGAACTGATCAAGAATTTAAAAGAGGACATAAAAAAATACGGTAAACTCTGTTCTGACCAGAAGGAGCAGGAAGCGCTGGAGACAGTGATCCGCAAAGAGCAGGGTATCTTGTCGGATTTTTTGCGGCAGTTTCCGGTTGAGCGGGAAGGGGAAAAAGAACAGCTGCTGGAGATCCGCCAAAAAGCGGACCGCTATCGGACGCTGCGGGAGCAGATGAAAGAGCTGCGGCTTGAACTAGAGGAATTTGAGAAGCACCACAGCATCGATGAGGAGACCAGATCAGTAGTCGCCTTGCAGGAGGAAGAGGCGGCGATCGATGCGGAAATCGCCGATTTAAACAGCCAGCTGATCAAAGCGCAGGAGATGGAAAATGACCTGTCCGATCAGATTGAAGAGCTAGAGGAGACCGGTGACCGGCTGGAGCCGTTGGAGGAAACGGAGCGGGATTATCGCCAAAAGGTGCAATTGTATGAGAGCACGATGGATTATCTGACGCGGGCAAAGGAACTGTTTTTGGCGCGTTACATCGGACCGCTGCGTGAGAGCATGCTGTATTATCTTTCGCTGATCGGGGCGGATGCGGCCAAGACGGCACCCGATGCGACGGACTTTTCTTTGGATATGGATCTGGGGATCAGGCTTTCGTACAACGGCAGTCTGAAGGAGTCGGCATATCTAAGCAGCGGATATCAGGATCTGGTGGCAGTCTGCGCGCGCCTGGCGCTTGTGGATGTGCTCTACCGCAAGGAGGAGCCGTTCTTGATTTTGGACGATCCGTTTGCCAATCTGGATGAGGCAAAGACGGCGCGGGCGATGGAGCTTTTGGAGAAATTGAGCCGGACGAGGCAGATTATTTATTACACTTGTCACGGAAGCCGCATGCCGCGGCAGACCACAAATTTTGCAACCGGATGAGATGGAGTGAGGAATGGGAAAAGTCAGATATCGGCACGAATGGAAGCATCAGATCAATTATCTGGATATGTTGACGATCCGGCAGCGGGTGTCGGCGGTGATGGAGCCGGATCCGCATACGATTGACGGAAAATATTTGATCCGCAGCCTCTATTTTGACAATTTGGACGACAAGGCGCTGCTGGAAAAGGTGGACGGGGTCAACCGGCGCGAAAAGTTCCGGATCCGTTACTACAATCTGGACACATCGCTGATCCATCTGGAAAAAAAGAGCAAGCTGAATGGACTGGGGTCGAAGTTTTCCGCGCCGCTTTCCGCGGAGGAGGCGCAGGCGATCGTGGACGGGGATTTGGACTGGATGGTGGACTGCGGACGGTCGCTGATCCAGGAGCTGTACAGCAAGATGCAGTACCAGGGGATGCGTCCCAAGACGATCGTGGATTATACGCGGGAGCCTTTCATTTTCCGTCCGGGAAATGTCCGTGTCACACTGGACTATGACATCCGTACCGGAATGGGAGCGACGGATTTCCTGAATCCGGACTGTCCGACGGTGCCTGCGGGGGATGCGCCGATCATTCTTGAGGTCAAATGGGACGATTATCTGCCGGATATCATCAAGGACTGCGTGCAGACGCCGGGACGGCGGATGGCGGCGTTTTCCAAATACGCGCAGTGCAGGGTGTACGGTTAGCGCAGGCCGATGCGGGATGCGCCCGCGGGGATTTACTCATGGTAACTATTTAATGATTCATAAATGATAAGGAGAGGATGTGTCATGATTACTTACAACGACATATTCAAGTCGAGCTTCCTGGACAATGTCACGAGTGTCAGCCTGCTCGACATGGCAATTTCGCTCGTGCTGGCATTTTGCCTGGGACTGTTCATTTTCTATGTGTACAAGAAGACCTATCAGGGTGTGATGTACTCTTCGTCATTCGGCGTGACGCTGATCGCGCTGACGATGATCACGACGCTGGTCATCCTGGCAGTGACCTCGAATGTGGTGCTGTCCTTAGGTATGGTCGGTGCGTTGTCCATCGTCCGCTTCCGTACCGCGATCAAGGAGCCGCTGGATATCGCGTTCCTGTTCTGGTCGATCGCTGTCGGTATCGTTCTGGCGGCAGGGATGATCCCGCTGGCTGTTTTCGGCAGTATCGTGATCGGCATCGTGCTTTTGGTTTTTGTCAACCGCAAGACGAGCGTGAATCCGTACATTGTAGTGCTGCAGTGTGAGAACAGCAGCTGTGAGAAGCAGGCAATGGAGTACCTGAAATCCGTAGTGCAGCAGTCCACGGTGAAGTCAAAGACGGCGCGCAAAGGGTCGATCGAGCTGAACCTGGAGATCCGTCTGAAGAATGACGATACGGATTTTATCAATGCGCTTTCTGATATAGACGGCGTGACCAGCGCTGTATTGGTCAGCTACAATGGAGACTTCATGGGATAACCGCCATGCAGTCTGGCGCAAATGTCCGGCAGGCCGGGCAGGATGTATGTAATGGGGTAATGTATTATGTCAACGCATAAATATATTGACAAAATCTGCGTTGGGATCCTGATATTTGCCGTAGTGCTGACGGTTCTGTTTATGAATGGTGAGCGGTTCGGCGTTCAGGTGGCAGTGGACGAGGATGCGGAGACCTACTCGGATTCGATTTATTTTACGACAAATGATCTGGACGGGGAGTGGGACACTTCGGACGCGACAACGATCACGCTGAACGGCACGGACTGTGAAGTGGACGGACAGGGCGTGTATTCGTACGACGGCAATGTCGTGATCGCGACGACCGGAAAATATGTGATCTCCGGCACGCTTGATGACGGCAGCATTGTCGTGAATGCTTACGATGCGTCCAAGGTCTGGATTCTGCTTGACGGCGTCAGCGTCAACTGCAATGACGACGCAGCATTCCGGGTCGATCAGGCGGACAAGGTATTTCTGACGCTGGCGGACGGCACGGAAAATACTTTCACCAGCGGCGAGGAATATTCGGACGAGGCGCTGGAGGATGGTACGGACGGCGCGATCTTTGCGCACGATGACCTGACGGTCAATGGCAGCGGCTCTCTGTATGTGGTGGCAAATTACCGGCACGGCATTGAGGCAAATGACGACCTTGTGATCACCGGCGGAACGATAGCGATTGACGCGCCCGAGGATGCGATCAACATCAACAACAATTTCCGTATGCGGGATGCATATGTTTCACTTGCGTGCGAGGACGACGGTCTGGTTGTGAAAAAAGAGGCCGACGGCTATCTGTACATGGAGTCCGGCACGCTGAATATCGAAAGCGGGAATGACGGAATCCATACGGCGGGCGATATCACGATTGAGGGCGGAGACCTGACGATTGCCGCCGGAGATGACGGCATTCATTCGGATACGGCCGTTGCGGTATCGGACGGCAGCATTCAGATTTCGGAATGCTATGAAGGCATCGAGGCGGTCACGATTGATATAGCGGGTGGTGACATTGAAATCTATCCGACCGACGACGGTATCAATGCCAACGGGGGCAGCGGCGATATGATGGGCGGTCCCGGCGGCATGGGAGGCGGTCCGCAGGATTGGGACGGAAACGCTACGCCAAGCCGGGCTTCGGAGTCGAATGTGCCTGATGATGGAAATGCGACTGATACAAAGGATAATATTTCATCGGATGGTACAGATGTGAGTGATGGGAATGCAGATCCGCAAATGCCGCCGCAAATGAGCGCATCGGAGTCAAATGTTGCCGACGCAAATCAAAATGCTGATACGGGCGACAGCGCGGATGATGAGGAAGACGAAGAAACCTATGTAAAGATCAGCGGCGGCACGGTTACGATCGTTAATGAGACAGGACAGGATGCGGACGGCATGGATTCCAACGGGGATATTTTTGTTACCGGCGGAACGATCCGGGTCAGCCTGCCGGGTGACGGCAGCAACAACGCGTTCGACTACGGCAGTGAGAATGACGGCGTCAGCAAGATCGACGGCGGCAATATTGTTGCCTGTGGCGGCGCGGCGATGCTTGAGGAGATGAGCTCCGATTCCGAACAGTGCTCGATTATGTACAATACCGAAGAGACGGTCGCGGCGGGAACGGCAGTGGGCTTGCGGGATGCGGACGGCAATTTGCTTCTGTCCTATGATGTTCCGTGCAGTTTTTCATCGGTGATCTTAAGCTGTCCCGAAATGGAGCAAGGGGAGACCTATCAGGTACTGGTCGGCGGAGCGGCTGCGGAAGACGTGTCGATGGATGAAACAGCCATGACGGTCGGCAGTACACAGAACAATATGGGCGGTCCCGGCGGTGGTATGGGCGGCCGCGGAGGCGGAATGCGGCAAGGCGGTCCGTGGGCGCAGCAGGGAGATGACGCGGCAACCCCGTCTACGGCAGATGGACAAGAGGATTGGCGTCAGATGAAGAATGCCGCATCTCCGTCTACGGCAGACGGACAGGAGGGCTGGCACCGGGGAGATGAGGCTGGTCAGGGTGGTGGTGACCAATCATCCACGGATGGCAATGAAGCAACATCATTCCCATCCACGACGGCAGACGGATCGGACATGCAGATGCCTCAGGGGAACGGAGGCCCGCCCGGATTTGAAGAAGAATCGGAGGACGAAACCGAAGAGGAAGAGGTGGCCGTCGATACCCGCACGGACATCCGGGAAATGGATTCGGAAACATGGGCTCTGCTGGGAGCATCCGCTGCGGCGATGATCGCCGGATTAATATTTGTAAGGATATATAAGAGAAGAAGTCTGTAAAGCAGGCTTCTTTTTTTAACAAGGAAATGTCGTAGACAGGACGACCGGATTATATCAAATGTGCGGAAATTCTATTGACAGAGAAGATGAGATGGAGTAATATATGAGCAATCAAACAAATGAACGGATATTCAAATGATAAGAAATAAAAGGAATCGGATAGATGGAGAGACTCTCACAGAAAGGAACTGACTGAATGGGGAAGAAAAAAAAGAAACCGGAGAAGGCGGAAAAATCATTAAAGCAGAACAAGGAAGAGCGTCAGGAAAAGCCAAAAAAGAAACGCGTGATTCTTCATGAAGAGCCGACAGAGGAGACGATGACGAATCTGGCGGAGCTGTTCAAGGTGTTCGGCGATTCGACGAGGATCAGGATTTTGTTTACGCTGTTTGATGACGAGATCAATGTCGGGGGTATCGCGGACAGGCTGTCGATGTCGCAGTCGGCAGTATCGCATCAATTGCGGATATTGCGGACATCGCAGCTGGTGGACGCGCGCCGGGAGGGAAAGTCGATGTATTACTATCTGGCGGACGACCATGTGCGGACGATCATTGCGCAGGGGATGGAGCATGTGTTGGAGTAAGAAGCATTGCCCCGGTTGCCGCTGTATATTGTTTCCAAAATGGACTGAAATATTTTCAATGAAAGGAAAAGGCGATGAAAAAGAAATACAAATGTGAAGTGGACTGTGCGAACTGCGCGGCAAAGATGACGGAAGCAGTCAAAAAGATCGATGGCGTGATTGACGCCAATGTGAATTTTATGATGCAGAAATTTACGATTGAGGCAGAGGACGACCGTTTTGATACGATAGTTGCTGAAGCGGTAAAGGCAATGAAAAAAGTGGAGCCGGACTGCGTTGTAGAATTGTAGGTGCGCGTGCGATGACAAAGAAGCAGAAAAAGACATTATGCAGGATTGCGGTATCCATGATCCTGTACATCATCCTTTTGGCAGCAGGACGGATGACGGATGGGTTTTCATTTGCGCCGCGGCCGGTGCCGTTGCTGCTGTTTCTCGTTCCGTATCTGGTGATCGGACATGATATTTTGTGGAAAGCAGTGCGCAACATCCGCAACGGGCAGATTTTTGATGAGAATTTTCTGATGTCGGTCGCAACAATTGCCGCGTTTTTTATTGGGGAATATTCCGAAAGCGTTGCAGTTATGCTGTTCTACCAGATTGGGGAGCTGTTTCAAAGCTATGCGGTTGGGAAGAGCAGGGAATCCATTGCCAGGATGATGGAGCTTGCGCCGGAGTATGCCTATTTGGACCTTGGCGGCAATGTTCAGGAGGTAGATCCCGAAGATGTTAAAGTGGATGATGTGATCGTTGTGCGTCCGGGTGAAAAGGTGCCGTTGGACGGAATGGTGATCGAAGGGGATTCCTTTCTGGATACGGTGGCATTGACCGGGGAGAGCGTGCCACGGCGTGTGGGCGCAGGTCAGGAGATCCAGAGCGGCTGTGTAAATGGTGAGGGCACGCTGCGGGTGCGCGTGACCAAAGAATATGCGGATTCGACTGTGGCGGTTATTCTGGAGCTTGTCGAAAATGCGAGTGAAAAAAAGGCGAGGCTGGAGAATTTTATTACACGGTTTGCGCGCTATTACACTCCGATCGTGACAATAGGCGCGATGCTGCTGGCGGTAATTCCGCCTTTGGCGCTTGGCGGCGGATTTGCGGTATGGATCAAGCGGGCATGCATTTTTCTGATCGTATCCTGTCCGTGCGCGCTGGTTATTTCCGTGCCGCTCGGATTTTTCGGCGGGATCGGCGCGGCATCCCGTATCGGCGTTCTTGTAAAAGGGAGCAATTATTTAGAAGCACTGTCCCGGGTACGGGCATTTGTGTTTGACAAAACGGGCACGATCACGCGTGGAGAATTCCGTGTGCTAAAGTCCATCCCCGGAAAAAAGGCAACCATTTCGGAGGCGGGCTTGATCAAGCTGGCGGCATACGCTGAAGGGTTTTCAACCCACCCGATCGCGCGGTCACTGCAGGAAGCGTGCGGGGAGCAGCTTTTGATAGAGCGTGTGACGGATGTCCGCGAGACGGCAGGGCGAGGTGTCCGCTGCCGGTTTGACGGGGCAGAACTTCTGGTCGGAAATTCGACGCTGATGTTTGAAGAAAAGATCCCTTATGAACGGTGCGATGAAGCGGGGACGGTGCTGTATGTGGCGTTTGGCGGAAATTACACCGGTGCAGTCGTATTGGGAGACCGTATAAAGGAAGGCGCGGCAGAGGCGGTGGCATCCCTTAAGAAAAAAGGGATAGTGCAGACGGTGATGCTTACCGGTGACCGGAAAGAGGCAGCGCAGCGCGTGTCGGACGAGGTCGGGGTTGACGCCTTTTTCGCGGAGCTGCTGCCGCAGGATAAAGTAGGCTGCCTGGAACAGATGATGGAAGAAAGCGGTCAAACAGCCTTTGTCGGAGACGGGATCAACGACGCGCCTGTTTTGATGCGCGCGGATGTTGGCTTTGCGATGGGGGCGATGGGCAGTGACGCAGCGATTGAAGCGGCGGATATTGTGCTGATGGATGACGATATGCGCAAGCTGCCGCAGACGCTTGTCATCGCAAGACAAACCGTGCGGATCGTGCGGCAAAACATCGTATTGGCACTCGGGGTGAAGCTTGCGGTTCTGCTGCTGGGAGCTATTGGCCTGGCATCAATGTGGGCGGCTGTGTTTGCGGATGTGGGTGTTGCCGTGCTTGCGATCACCAATTCTATGCGCATGTTGATGTGGAATCCTGCAAAAAATCCTTGACATTTTTCAAAATTATGACTATAATTTGTCTACTTGCGTCACAAGGGATATGTGCCCGTAGCTCAGCTGGATAGAGCAACGGCCTTCTAAGCCGTGGGTCGGGGGTTCGAATCCCTTCGGGCATAGGAGAATTATTTTTATAGATATGGCAAATATCGGGGCAGGGCAGATAAATGACCGGTTCCGGTTTTGAACCGAGCGGACGGGTTCGCTCGGGAAAGGAGATGTAGCGGAATGAGCTCTCGGAATCGGCATAGCCGGTTCCGCTGCGAATGTAGCTTACATCGACGCGGTGGGTATGGCGCAGTTGGTTAGCGCGCCAGATTGTGGCTCTGGAGGTCAAGGGTTCGAATCCCTTTATCCACCCTTATTATCTGCGACGGCTCTGCCCGGCGGTTTTCGAGTTTTGGGCTATCGCCAAGCGGTAAGGCACAGGATTTTGATTCCTGCATTCGCTGGTTCGAATCCAGCTAGCCCAGTTTTGAGAATATGGGACACTAGCTCAGTTGGTAGAGCACTTGACTTTTAATCAAGTTGTCGGGGGTTCGATTCCCCCGTGTCTCATTCGTTACGAACCGTTCCATAGCCCCGGAACGGTTTGTGACAGTATAGGCAAAGTACCGGTTCGTATTTTCGGACATTTATGCGGACGGTGCGACAGGCAGATCCGGTGACAGCCGGATAGGAACAGTTTTTAAGGAGGAATCCCAGATGAAGACATATATGCCAGGCTCGGATATCGAGAGAAAATGGTATGTAGTGGATGCGGAAGGACAGACGCTTGGCCGTCTGAGCTCGGAAGTCGCAAAAGTACTGCGCGGCAAGAATAAGCCGATTTTTACCCCGCATGAGGATTGCGGCGACTATGTGATCGTGATTAACGCAGAAAAGATCGCAGTGACCGGCCGCAAGCTTGACCAGAAAATTTATTATCATCATTCCGATTATGTCGGTGGCATGAAGGAAACTTCATTGCGTCAGATGCTTCAGAAGCATCCGGAGCGTGTATTAGAGCACAGCATCCGCGGCATGCTTCCGAAGGGACCGCTCGGCAGAAAGATGTACAAGAAGTTGTTTGTCTATGCGGGCAGCGAGCACAAGCATGAGGCGCAGAAGCCGGAAGTACTGACATTTTAACAGCCGAGGGAGGAAAGCGGAATTATGGCAAAGGTAAACAACAGATATTACGGAACAGGCAGGAGAAAGTCTTCGGTGGCACGGGTTTATCTGGCTCCGGGCACCGGCAAGATCACGATCAACAAGCGTGATATTGACGATTATTTCGGACTTGAGACATTGAAGGTGGTTGTACGCCAGCCGTTGGTGCTGACCGGTACGCAGGGCAAGTTTGATGTGTCCGTCAATGTAAAGGGCGGCGGTTTTACCGGACAGGCAGGCGCGATCCGTCACGGCATTTCCCGTGCGCTTCTTGAGGCAGACGGCGAGTACCGTCCGCAGCTTAAGGCAGCAGGCTTCCTGACCCGAGACCCGAGAATGAAGGAACGTAAGAAGTACGGTTTGAAAGGTGCAAGACGCGCACCGCAGTTCTCGAAGAGATAAGCATTTCAATACTATATGTTTACAAAACCCTTGCAGGTTCAGTACTTGCAAGGGTTTTCTTACATTATAAATGTGGTTTGGAAAATTTAGGAAAAAATATTAAAACAAACTCGTCAGTCTCTCCGCGACAAACACCGCTGCGCAGGCAGCAAGGGCAACGACGATCAGGCTCTGTTCGAGATAGGAGAGAACCAGCGCGACGGCAAATCCTGCGATTCCCGCGACCAACAGGTCGGGCGCATAGATGATCGCCGGAAAGGTCATTGCGGCGAGGCAGGCGAACGGCACATAGTATAAAAATGACCGCACAAACGGAGAAGTGATTTCTTTTTTCAGCAATACAAGCGGCAGCATCCGGATCAGGTAAGTCACGACTGCCATGACGATGATGTGAATGTACAAATTGTGTACCATGTTTTATTCCTTTCAAATATTGATATATGTCATGGCGGCCGTGTAGGATTATGTTCCTGCAAAATGTTCCGCCGGCAAAATTCCCATAGGAGCGCAAATTCATAGAAATTTCATCCCGCTGTATCCTCAATCGGTTTCACATACGCTGCCACGCCTGCGACGAGTATCGTTACAATGATGATGACCATGCCGGATGAAACGCGCCTCAGCAGCGGAACATAATAAAATGCCGAGCTGCCGAGCATTGCCGCAAGCACGACGGCGAGCACCGTGCGGTCGGATTTGGCGGGCGGGATGATGATCGCGAGAAACATTCCGTAAATCGCGACCGACAGCGCGCTCATGATCATGGCCGGAAGCAGATTGCCGGAGATCGCTCCGCACAGCGTACCGAGCACCCAGCCCGGGATGGCGATGCTCATGGCACCGTAGTTGTAATAGGGTGACAGCCTGCCGGGACGCGCCGCGCTGACGCCGAAGATTTCGTCAGTCACGCCAAACGCGACAGCAAAGCGGTGGAACGGATTGCCGCCGTCGTCGAGCTTTTGCGCCAGCGAAAAGGACATCAATGAGTAGCGCAGATTGATGATAAGCTGGGTTAGCACCATTTCCCAGTAAGTCCCGTCCCCGAAAATGATATCCAGCCCGGCGAACTGCCCGGCTGAGGTCAGATTGGTCGCCGAGATCAGTACGGCCGGTCCGATTTTCATGCCGCCTGCGACAGCCATCATGCCAAAGGTGAAGCTCACCGCAAAGTAGCCTAGTCCGATCGGAATCCCGTCACGGAATCCCTCTTTAAAATGCGTTCTGTTCATAATCACCTACTCTACCACAAATGGGAATTCAAGTAAACATTCATATTTAACCGGCGATTTGCTGCCTTATGAAATATGTTCTGAACATCCGCCAATCTTTTCGCTCAAAATCGTTGACGAACGGGGGAAAGTATAATATCTTTAATAGGATAGCGTTGGTATCGATTTCATCATAAAGGGGGAAATTTATGAAAGAATGGACATTGGAGGAGCGTTACCGGGTGCTGCAGAGCGCGGACGAGATTGCGGATCTGCACGAGCGCATTACGAAATCCGTTTACCGGCAGAAATTCCATGTGCAGCCGATCACAGGGCTGTCGAGCGATCCGAATGGTTTTGTGTATCATGAAGGGAAATGGCATCTGTTTTACCAGTGGACACCGTGGGGGGCGGTGCACGGATTGAAGTATTGGTATCATGTGATCTCCGAGGATCTGGTGCATTGGACGAATGCAGGCATCGGACTGAAGCCGGATTCTTTCTATGACAATAAGGGCACGCATTCGGGATCGGCGATCTCGGCGGACGGAGAGCTGTATTTCTTTTATACGGGCAACCACCGTGATGAGAACTGGGTGCGGACGCCCTACACCTGCGCGGCAAAGCTCGGAGCAGACGGCAAGGTGCAGAAACTGCCGGAGCCGCTGTTCGGACCGAGGGATGATTACAGCGAACATCAGCGGGATCCGAAGGTGGTCTACAATGCCGAAAAGAATAAATATTACATTTTGATCGGCGCGCAGACGCTTGATGAGCGCGGGACGGCGCTGGTCTATGAATCCGATCAATTGCTGGAGGGCTGGAAGCTGGCGGGGCAGCTTCATGTGCCGGGTTATGAAAAGTTCGGCGGAATGTGGGAGTGCCCGTACATCGTCAATATTTCGGGCAAGGATGTGCTGATTTTCTCACCGCAGTATACGAAGCTGCCGGGACGGGGCGAGAGCACGAACCACAATGTCTACTTCATCGGCAAGATGGATTACGATACGCTGACCTTTACGCCGGAGACGGATTACCAGTATCTGGACTTTGGATTTGACTTCTATGCGGCTCAGGGCGCGGCAAATGTGGACGATCCGGACAAGGCGATTTTGATCTCGTGGATCGGTCTGCCGGACAACCACTATCCGACCGAGCCGGAGGAGTGGGAAGGCAGTATGACGCTGCCGCGTGAGCTTCGCGTATCGGGCAGCCGTCTGATCCAGACGCCGGTGGCGGGCATCACCGATCTGCGGGAGGAAGAAATTCCTGCCGAGGGCAAGCTGCCTGAGTTTGGCGAGCTGGAGGCGACCTTTACGGGTGAAGACACCGACCTGAATCTCTATACCAAGGCGGACGGCAGCGGAGGATTCCGCATCCACTACGATGCGGCAAAGAAGGTTGCGACGATCGACCGTACCGGCATGGACAAGCGGTTCAATGAGAATGTCGGCGAGATTTTGGACATGCCGCTTCCGAACGGATTGCAGAAGTTTCAGATATTCATTGACTGTTGCTCGGTGGAGATCTTTGCGAATGACGGAGAGGCGACCTTCACCTCGCACATTTATCCGACAGAGGCAGAGCACAATTACACGCTGAGCCATTACAATTCGCTCAAGATCTGGAAATATAAGGCATCGGTAAAGGATGACTTCGTGGTATGAATTCAGCGGCATCGGACGTAGTTTGAGAAAGGATGAATATGAAAAAAGTATTTGCAAGTGATTTCGACGGGACACTGTACTTTTACAAGGGCGAGACGGAGGAAGACCGTCTGCCGCCCGTTTCCGTGGCGAAAATCCTGGAGTATCAAAAGGCAGGGCATCTGTTCGGTCTGTGCACGGGCCGTCAGGTAGGCGGACTGACGCCGTTCATTTCAGGACACTTCGTGCCGGATTTCTACATTACCTCGAGCGGCGCCAACATTGTGGACGGAGAATTAAAAGAGATCCAGAAGCGCGGAGTGGATCGCGGTGTGGCGGATCAGATCGTAAAAATGATGCGTGAGCGCGGCGATTACCGTCTGACGCTGGATGTCGAGGGTGACATTTGCGTGTTTGCCGAGATGGATTATCCCGGGAAATATTATGTGATCTCCGAAGTGGACGACGCGCCGCAAGGACTGATCCACCAGGTCAGCATCCACACAGAAAGTGTCGATGACGCGCAGTCGATCGTGGATGAGGTCAACAAGCGCTTCGGCGAGGCGGTCGAGGCGTTCCGCAATGTGATCGAGGTCGATATCGCGCCGCGCGGATGCTCCAAGGGCAAAGGCGTCGAGGTGCTGAAAAAACATATGGGCGACTGCAAGCTCTACGGTATCGGAGATTCGATGAACGACCTGCCGCTCATTGATGCGGCGGATGTTTCGTATACATTCCCGTATGCGCCGAAGGAGGTGCAGGAGCGGGCAACGAAGGTCGTGGAGACGATCGTGGACGCGCTGGAGGATTCGATGAACGATCCGGCATGACGCGTGATCTACTTTTTTAAAGCAGCCTAGAGGACAATTCCCACAGACGGACAAGAACAGGAGACTACTCAACTATGAGCCAGGTACTGCGAGACGCACGAAGATATGAGGAAGAACGCGAGCAGTTTATCAGCGAGGACGAGCGTCCGGCGTTTCACCTTTCAGCCCGCGTCGGCTGGATGAATGACCCGAACGGTTTTTCCTATTACAATGAGAAATACCATTTGTTTTACCAGTTTCACCCATACGATTCCCATTGGGGGCCGATGCACTGGGGGCACGCGGTCAGCGATGACCTGCTGCATTGGGAGTATCTGCCGGCAGTTTTGGCGCCGGACAACTCATATGACCGGGACGGCTGTTATTCAGGCAACGCGATCACGCTGGATGACGGACGGCAGATGCTGATGTACACCGGCATGGTTTATGAGACTGACGAAAACGGCGAGCGGCGCGAGCTGCAGATGCAGTGCCTTGCGTTTGGCGATGGATTAAATTACGAGAAGTACGAGCACAATCCGGTGCTGACCGCGGATGATCTGCCTGAGGGCGGCAATAAATACGCCTTCCGCGATCCGAAGATCCTTCGGCAGACGGACGGAACATTCCGCGCGCTGATCGCGAATGATGTCAAAGGATGCGGCGGGCAGATGCTCGTATTCCGCAGTGATGACGCATTGCATTGGGAATATTCCCACGCCCTGGTCAAAAACCGTTACCGCATCGGGCTGATGTGGGAGTGCCCCGACTTTTTCGAGCTTCAGGGCAAGCATGTGCTGCTGGGGAGCGCGCAGGATATGATTCCTGACGGGCTGGAGTACCACAACGGCAACGGCACATTTTATATGATCGGCAGTTACAATGAAGAGACCGAGCAGTTTGAAGAGGAGACCAACCACGCGGTCGATTACGGCATTGACTTTTACGCGCCGCAGACCGTGCTGACGCCGGACGGGCGGCGGATCATGATCGGTTGGATGCAGAACTGGGATACCTGCAATCTGCGTACCGAGTCGATCCCCTGGTACGGTCAGATGAGCCTGCCGCGCGAGCTGTTCATCAAAAAGGGAGTGCTTTACCAGAGACCGATCCGCGAATTCGACGCGATGCGGGGCAAAGCCACTACATACAAGAATGTCAAGGTCAAGGACGGCGTTGTGACGCTGCCCGGCATTGACGGCAGGTTCATCGATCTCGAATTGGAGATATCGGCGACCAACCCGAAAGAGGAATACCGGAAATTTGCCCTGCGGTTCGCGCAGGACGCGCGTTTCCACACGGGCTTTTCGTTCCGCCCGCATGAAAGCGCGGTCAAGATCGACCGCAAATTCTCAGGCTCGCGCCGCGCGATCATTCACCAGCGCCGCGCCGATGTGGCGCATCGGAACGGGACGATCCGTTTCCGCCTGATTCTGGACCGGTTCAGTGCCGAGATCTTCATCAATGACGGGGAAAAGGTCATGTCGGCAACGATTTATACCGACATTTCGGCGGACGGTATTTCATTCTTTGCGGATGGTGATGTGACGATGAATGTGACAAAGTATGAACTGAAGGTCTGACGGACTGCTGCTTGCGGCGGGGCAGCCTACAGCCCGGTCCGCCGATGGGGTGAGAAGAGCATGGCAAATATTTTGGATTATCTTGACTGGCGCGGTGATGTGCCGTTTAGCTTGAGCCCGTTTAATGATGTGGACAACCTGGTTCTCGCGCAGACGGCGTACACCCTGCTGGACGGCATCTTGGATGAGGACGGCGTGATAGCGCCGGAGGATGCGGCAAAAGCTTTTTTTGAAAAATATTCCCACGCGGAAGTGCTGGATGACCGCGCGCGCCACAAGATGGCTCCGTTTTTATTGGAAAAAATGAGCCGCGCGCCCCGCTATGGAGGGATGCGTCTGGCGCACTATATCAACGATATCGACCCGGAGGGCGAGGCGCAGATGTCGGCGGTGACCTTTGTGTTCCCGGAGTTCACCTATGTGGCGTACCGGGGGACGGACAATTCGCTGATCGGATGGAAAGAGGATTTCAATTTAAGTTATATGCCCGAGACCGAAGGGCAGAGGATGGCGGTGGATTATCTGAACCGCCATTTTGCTGACTTTACAGGAAAATTGTATGTCGGAGGGCATTCCAAAGGCGGCAATTTTGCGGTTTTCGCATCGGCGTTCTGTGATCCGCGGATCCGGGAGAGGATCGCGGCGGTTTACTCCAATGACGGTCCGGGCTTCCGCGAGGAGGTGACAAACAGCGAAGAATACGCAGCCGTGCTTCCCAAAGTGACGAGCATCATACCCGAGAGTACATTAGTCGGGGCGCTGTTTGGCGGCAGATACGACCACAAAATCGTAAAGAGCACCGAGAAAGGTCTTTCCCAGCACGACGCGACGAGTTGGGAGGTGCTGCGTGACGGATTTGTGGAGACGGAGGAGCGGAGCGAGCAAAGCCTGAAAATGGATGAAGCCGTATCCAATTGGCTGTGCCAGCTGTCAGACGAAGACCGTTATTTCTTTACGGATGTATTCTTTGAGCTTTTGACTTCCAACGGGGCGACGACAGTGGACGACTTAAGCGACGGCGTCCTCGCGAACCTGACGGATGTCTTGAAGTCCGCGCGGTCGATGCCCAAGGAGAAGCGGAAGGAGTTCAGCGGGATGCTCAAAAAGCTGATCAAATCCATACGAACAAGTGTTTGATTTTTCCTGTTCTTTTTGTTATAATCATTTCTATGAATGATTCTGAACATACCAGATTTTACATTGCAATCGATTTAAAGTCGTTTTATGCGTCTGTGGAGTGTGTCGAGCGGAAGCTCGACGCATTGCGGACCAATCTTGTCGTGGCGGATGAGAGCCGGACGGAAAAGACGATCTGCCTGGCGGTATCCCCGTCGCTCAAGGCACTCGGCATCAGCGGGCGGGCCCGCCTTTTCGAAGTGATCCAGCGGGTGGACGAGGTGAATGCCATGCGCCGGAACGCGCTGCACGGGAGAGAGTTCTCGGGGAAGTCGGCGGATGCCGGGGAGCTTGCGGCAGATCCTTCCTTAGAGATCGATTTTGTGATCGCCTGTCCGCGGATGGCGCTGTACATGGATTACAGCGGCAGGGTGCTCAAGCAGTATCTGCGGTATGTGTCATTCGAGGATATCCATTCGTATTCCATCGACGAAGTGTTTATTGATGTGACATCATACCTGCGGACTTACCACATGACGGCGCGGGAACTGGCACGGCAGATGATCCTGGATGTGCAGCAGAAGTTAAAATTGACAGCGACGGCAGGCGTGGGAACGAACCTCTACCTTGCCAAGGTGGCGATGGATATCAGGGCAAAGCACATCAAGCCGGACGAGTATGGTGTACGGATCGCCGAGCTGGATGAGATGAGTTACCGTCGCGTGCTTTGGGCGCATACGCCATTGACCGATTTCTGGCGTGTCGGGCGCGGCTTGTCAAAGAAGCTGGAAGCCTGCGGCATTTATACGATGGGAGATATCGCGCGTTGCTCGTTGGGCAGGGATAGTGATTTTTACAATGAAGATTTGTTGTACAAGATGTTCGGCGTCAACGCGGAGCTTTTGATCGATCACGCCTGGGGATATGAGCCGACACGGATATCCGATATCAAGGCGTACAAGCCCAAGGACAATAGCATCGGCAGCGGGCAGGTATTGCAGGAGCCGTATCCGTATGACAAGGCGCGTCTGATCGTGCGGGAGATGGCTGATGCATTGGTGCTTGCCCTTGTGAAAAAAGGACTCGTGACAAGCCAGGTCGTGCTGACAGTCGGCTACGATGTGGTGAATCTGACGGATCCCGATCGCCGCAAGGCATTCAAGGGCGAGATCAAGGTCAACCGTTATGGCAGGAAAGTACCAAAGAGCGCACATGGATCGCAGAATTTAGACGGCTACACTTCATCGACAAAGCGGATCATGGCGGCGGTGACAGAGCTGTTTGAGCGCATTGTCGATCCGGCACTGTTGGTCCGACGGGTGTATCTTTCGGCAGAGCATCTGAAGTGGGAATCGGATGCAGTGCAGGAAGAGGAGCAGGAAAGTCAGACGGTATTTGAGCAGCTGTCGTTGTTTGGAGGCGAAGCTGGCATTGGGGAAAAGTCCGGGAATAGGAGGGGAATCAAGGAAGAGCAGCAACGCGAAAAACAGATGCAGAAAGCGATACTTTCGGTGCAGGAGAAATTTGGAAAGAATGCCCTGCTGCGCGGCATGAATTTTGAAGAAGGCGGCACGATGCGGGAACGGAACAGCCAGATCGGCGGACACCGGGCATAAAGGAGGCGGCAATGGGAAAAACCAGGGATATTCACGATTATGACGACATCATCGACCTGCCGCGGCCGGTTTCAAAAAAACATCAGCAAATGGACATTGCGAACCGTGCGGCACAGTTTGCGCCGTTTGCGGCGCTGACCGGACATGCTGATGTGATCCGCGAAGTGGTGCGGGAGAACGAAGCTGAGATGGAGAAAGGGCAGAAAAAGCGCGAAACAGAATATTAAAATAGGATCCAATGTGAAAAATAGCACTGTTGACAGGTAATGATATAATAAAAACAAAAAGTTGGTAGGACGATAATGTTATCATCTTCTGAATCGATAAAAACATCATTGGCTGCAATAAGGAATGGAGAAGCAGGATTAAATTCGCATAGAAAAAGCCTGTTAGATCGTGTTCCTAATACAGGGGATTGGTCAGCGTTTAGGAAAAACAGTATTACGAATAAAGATATTGCGTATCTTTCTGCTGCAACGAGGGATGAATTTGCTTTGTTGCGGGGCAAGAAGCGAGATATTTTATTTCATGGTGATAAAAGGCATTGTGAAATCAATGACGAACTGTTGGATTTATTGAAAATGAAAAAATTAAGATTGGTAGCACATACACACCCGGATTATGGGCATATTCAGCCGTCATCAGATGACAGAGACTTTATAAAGACAATTGGGCAGAAGGACAGTGTTATCATCTCATACATTACTGGTGCAGAAAAGAAATTCAGTGCAAATCCATTTGAAGACATGTAAATGGAGATAGAATTATGTTAAAAGAAAAAGAAGCTAAAAAGATAGGGATAAGAGCCTGCATGGATCAATTGGGTTATGAATACTGCAAAGGGCATTCCGATAATGCGATATCAGCGTGGGGATTGGATGAAAATGGAAAGCTTAATTGCTTTGTGGGAATTAACGAATCGCCGTTTAAACAAAAAGATTTATCTGAGGTTACAGAACTTATTCTTTCGGCAAAAGATGAGTGGGAATATTATGCTAGCTGTGATGTTGATTTAAAGACCGGCACAGTTTCTATGATTGAAAGCAGGGTGCCAGTAAAAACACGAGCTCAGGTATGAAATTTGCATTACCGGGATGATTTTTTGAAGATATACAATGATTGATTCTTCCTGCACCATATGGTAATATAATTGCTGTTTGTGAGAAGCGTTTCTAAATATAAAGCAAAAAGTTGAATAATCAGAGATAACTGATATACTTACGGAAAGGGAAAGGATTATGCCGGTCCAAACCATAGAATACCGCTATGACACCCAGCTGCTGATCGAAGGGGAGGATCTCGACGAAGACGAGATCGACGCTTATATCCAGGAGAATTTTATCGGGGACTCACTGCTTGCAGTGGGTGATGAGGAATTGATCAAGATTCATTATCACACGAATGAGCCGTGGAAGGTGTTGGAGTACTGCCGTTCTCTCGGCGAAATATACGACATCGTCATTGAGGACATGGACCGCCAGGCGAGAGGACTGCAGGGGTAAATTGCTACAAAAAATGCGTGGATCGTACAGGACAGAATATCCGCAAATCCACGCATTTTGTTTTGGCAATCACCCGATCACATCCTGCATATCGTACATGCCGGGGGCTTTTCCGGCGAGGAACTTCGCCGCCTCCAACGCCCCTTTTCCGAATACGGCTTTGGAGGTCGCCTGATGCTGGAATGAGATCACTTCATCGGTTCCCGCAAAAAGCACCTCGTGCTGTCCGACAATGTTTCCGCCGCGCACGGCGGAGATGCCGATCTCTTTTGCGTCGCGCTTTTCGCGGCGGGTGCTCCGGTCATAAATGTATTCGTATTCGCCGTTTATATTGACCGCATCGGCAAGCGCGATCGCTGTTCCGCTCGGAGCGTCGAGCTTTTGGTTGTGATGGCGCTCGACAATCTCCATATCAAACCCCGCGGGAGCAAAGACTTCAGCAGCCTTTTTCACAAGAGACAGAAGTGTATTGACGCCGAGTGACATATTGGCGGAACGGAGCACGGCAACCTTTTTGGAAAGCGCGTCAAGTGCCGCAAGCTGTTCATCGGACAGACCTGTCGAACAGAGTACTACAGGAAGGCTGCGTTTTTCGCAGAACGCAAACAGCGCATCCATTGCTTTGGCCGTGGAAAAGTCTACGACCACATCCGCGTCCACATCGCACGAATCTATATCGGTAAAAACCGGAAACGCATGTGAACCGTCATCCACAATATCAATCCCCGCGACAATCTCCACACCATTATCTGCCGCTGCAAGCTCCGCCACAACTCTTCCCATATGTCCGCCTGCGCCGTGCAAAATTATTTTTGCCATAGTGTAACATTCCTTTCTAAAATGCAAAACCGAAGTATTTAAGACGGCCTAAAATCCGCACGCTTTACAGCAATCCGAACTTCTTCATTTCCGCTTCCAGTTTCTTTGTGTTTTCTTCGGTCATCTCATACAGCGGCGCACGCAGCGGTCCAACCTCCATGCCCATTAAGTTCATCGCTTTCTTTACCGGAATCGGGTTGACCTCGGAGAACAGCGCGTCCACGAGAGGCAGCGATTTCATCTGCATCTGCCTTGCCTTTTCCAGATCGCCGTTGAGGAATGCCTGGCACATATCGTGTGTCTCTTGCGGCGCGATATTGGAAATGACAGAAATAACGCCGATTGCCCCGATCGCCATCAGAGGCACGACCAGCCCGTCTTCGCCGGAATACATATCCAGTTTGCCGTCGGTCAGGTACATCGTCTTGGAGGCCTGCGCCATATTGCCGGTGGCTTCCTTCAGGCCGACGATATTTTCCTTTTCTTTGAACAGAGTCGCCATCGTTTCCGGCAGTACATTGGTTCCGGTACGGCTCGGCACGCTGTAAACGATGATCGGCAGCTTGGTTGAATCCGCGATCGTGGAATAATGGCGGATCAGTCCGCCCTGTGTCGCCTTGTTGTAATAGGGGGTCACGATCAGCAGTCCGTCCGCGCCGTCTGCTTCTGCTTCCTGGGCGTGCTGGATCGCTGTCGCGGTTGCATTGCTGCCCGCTCCGGCGATGACCGGGATCCTGCCTTTTGCGAATTTGACGGTCTGCGCGATCACATTGCGGTGTTCCTCCATTGTCAGCGTTGCGCTTTCGCCGGTTGTCCCGCAGACGATGATCGAATCCGTGCCGCCCTTGATGTGGAATTCGACTAATTCCTCCAGTTTATCGTAGTTGACATCCCCGTTGTCCTTCATCGGCGTGATAATGGCGACACCTGCTCCGCGAAATAATTGTTCCATAGCTCTCCTCCTCGTATGCTTTTCACCAACTGTTCATATAAAGTAATGGTCATTGTTGTTTCGTTGACTGTACGGCACCGATCGTTGAAATGCAGTCCGCCATCCGCGCGATGCGTTCGGGCAGCTTGCGCCCGGTCAGGATCACGGAGGTCTCCGGCGGACGCTGTTCCAATGCGTCGATCACCTCGTCTTCGGTCAAGATGCCCTCGTCTACGGCGCCGAGCACTTCATCCAGCACCAGCAGGTCGCATTCGCCTGTGGTCAGAACCTTGCGGGCAAAATTGATGCCGTTTTGGATGTGTTTTTTTTCTTCGTCCCGTTCTTCGTCGGTCATATCGTCGTAGGACATCGGTGACCGTTCGAACCGGAAAAATTTCAGTTCCGGCTCCAGCCGGGAAAGAAAATCCGATGTCGGCTGAACCTTTAAAAACTGAATCATATAGACCGTGCCGCCATTGCTCGCGAGGCGGATCCCCTGCCCCAATGCCGCAGAGGATTTGCCGGAACCATCGCCGCAGTATATCTGAACCGTTCCCTGATCCATTGTAATTTCCTCCCAAAAGAGATTGGACAAATGGCACTTTGCGGTCAACCGACCTATTGCGCCAGAATACCACTTTTCCTAGTTTACCACAAATGCATCCGATTGTCGAATTTCTCCGATAACCTGACCATTTTCTTCTGTCACTTCGTGGAAATTACTTCTTGTATGGGGGATTCGGGTTGAATACAATATAAGACAATGCGGTTGTTTTAGACAGCCACGGATCAGAAAAAGAATCAGTTTTAGAAGGGATTGCAGCAAATGCAGCAGAAGAGAGAAGACATTCGGAATATCGCAATCATTGCCCACGTCGACCACGGCAAGACTACGCTGGTGGACGAGCTTTTAAAGCAGAGCGGTGTTTTCCGCGAAAATCAGGAAGTCGTACACCGCGTGATGGATTCCAACGACCTTGAGCGTGAGCGGGGAATTACGATCCTGTCCAAAAATACGGCGGTGCAGTACAAGGATATCAAAATTAATATTGTCGACACGCCGGGGCATGCGGATTTTGGCGGTGAAGTGGAGCGCGTCTTAAAAATGGTGGACGGCGTGGTATTGGTCGTGGATGCGTTTGAGGGAGCCATGCCACAGACCAAATTTGTGCTGATGAAAGCGTTGGAGCTGGATCTGCCGGTGATCGCCTGTGTCAACAAGATCGACCGACCGGAAGCGCGCTGCGAAGAAGTGGTAGATGAAGTGCTGGAGCTTTTGATGGATCTGGACGCTTCGGACGAGCAGCTGGACTGCCCCTTCGTCTACGCATCGGCGAAGAGAGGCTATGCGGTTTATGAGATCGGCGACGAGCCGAAGGATATGACACCGCTGTTTGAGACGATCATTGAGCATATCCCCGCGCCGACTGGCGATCCGGATGCCAATACACAGGTGTTGATCTCAACGATTGATTATAATGAATATGTCGGGCGGATCGGTATCGGTAAGGTGGAGAACGGCTCGTTGTCCTTGAATCAGGATGCAATTGTCGTCAACCATCATGATCCGGACAAGGCGGAAAAGGTACGGATATCCAAGCTGTATGAGTTTGACGGACTGGAGCGGCACGATGTTGACCGTGCGGATATCGGCTCGATTGTAGCGATTTCGGGCATTGCGGATCTGCATGTCGGGGATACGATCTGTGGGACGGAGGATCCTGTCGCGTTGCCGTTCCAAAAGATTTCAGAGCCGACTATCGCGATGAATTTTATTGTCAATGACAGCCCGTTTGCCGGACAGGAAGGAAAATATGTGACATCCCGCCACATCCGCGACCGCCTGTTCCGTGAGCTGAATACCGATGTGTCATTGCGGGTGGAAGAGACAGACAGTCCGGATGCGTTCAAGGTGTCGGGGCGCGGAGAGCTGCACTTATCCGTCCTGATCGAAAATATGCGCCGTGAAGGCTATGAATTTGCAGTCAGCAAGGCGGAAGTATTATACCACGAGGATGAGAATGGCAAACGGATGGAGCCGATGGAGCGGGCCTATGTCGATGTGCCGGATGATTTTACGGGAACGGTGATTGAAAAGCTGTCCCAGCGTAAAGGCGAGTTGGCATCCATGAATCCGATCACCGGTGGCTTTACGAGGATGGAATTTGTGATTCCGTCGCGTGGGCTGATCGGCTACCGTGGGGACTTTTTGACGGATACCAAGGGCAACGGCATCATCAATACGATTTTTGAAGGTTACGCGCCGTACAAAGGAGATATTTCCTATCGGAAGCAGGGATCCCTGATCGCATTTGAAACAGGAGAATCGGTGACATATGGTCTCTTTTCGGCGCAGGATCGGGGAACCCTGTTTATTGGGCCGGGCGAGCGCGTTTACGGAGGAATGGTGATCGGTTCGTCGTCCCGGACGGAAGATATAGAGATCAATGTCTGCAAGAAAAAACATCTGACGAATACCCGTTCATCTTCCGCAGATGAGGCATTGACGCTGACGCCTCCGAAAATTTTGTCGCTGGAGCAGGCACTGGATTTCATTGAGACGGATGAGCTTTTGGAAGTGACGCCGGAGCATCTGCGGATCCGAAAGCGCATACTGGATCCGACTTTGCGCAAGCGTGATGCGATCCGCCGTCAGCAGCAAGGGTGAAAGGAGCGGCGATGGTACCGGAAAAGTACAAAGGGATTCTGTTTGTGCTTCTGGCGGCATTTTTCTTTTCCTGTATGACGCTGTTTCTGAAGCTGGCAGGAGATCTGCCGTCATTTGAAAAGAGCTTTTTCCGCAATTTTGTCGCGATCTTTTTTGCGGCAGGGGTTCTGGTCAGAAATCGGATACCGCTGTCATTCGGCGGACGGGGCAATGTCAAATACCTGATCGCCCGGTCGGTCGGCGGTACGATCGGCATCTTTTGTAATTTTTACGCCGTTGACCATCTGGTTTTGCCGGATGCCAATATGCTCAACAAATTGTCGCCGTTTTTCGCCGTTATCTTTTCCTATTTCTTTCTGAAAGAGAAAATATCGGCGCAGCAGTTTTTCTGTCTGACACTGGCATTTATCGGCGCACTTTTGATCATCAAACCCGGGATGTCGTCATTGACTTCGTTTCCGGCGCTGATCGGCGCGATTGGCGGAATGGGTGCCGGTTTTGCGTACACATTTGTCCGGATAGCCAACCAGCACGGAGTCAAGGGACCGGTCATTGTACTGTTTTTCTCGGTATTTTCCTGTCTGGCGTCCATACCGCTGATGAACCCGGTGTTTGTCGTGCCGACAGTAAAACAGCTGGTATTTTTATTTATGACCGGATTTGCGGCAGCAGGGGGACAGTTCTCGATCACTGCAGCATACAGCCACGCACCGGCGCGGGAGATTTCGGTTTACGATTATTCTCAGATTATTTTTGCTGCGCTGCTGGGCTTTTTCTTCTTGGGAGAGATACCGGATGTATTGTCAGTGGTGGGATATGTGGTGATCGGAGCCGCATCGCTGATCATGTTTGAAATGAAACGGAGAGCGGCGGATTGAACGATCCCGCCCGCATCAGATCAATTCTTTCCATAGGCTCGGTGAGAACAGGACGAGCAGCGGGTACAGTTCCAGCCTGCCTGCAAGCATATCAAAGATCAACACCCATTTGGACAGAATGCCGAGTGAGGCAAAATTTTGTGTCGGACCGACTGCAGCCAGGCCCGGGCCAATATTGTTGAATGTGGCGGCAACGGCAGTAAAGCCGGTCACCAGATCACAGCCCTCTGCGAGCAGCGGAAGGACAGAAATGATAAAGATCAAAAGATATGCCGCAAAATAGGACTGAATGCCGCGGTGTGTTTCTTCGTCTATGGAATGACCGTCCATTTTAAACGAGCGGACGCTTTTTGGGTGAATATAGGAAAAAACCTGATGATGCATGCTTTTTCCAAGGAACAGGATCCGCGAAACCTTGATGCCGCCGCCGGTACTTCCGGCACAGGCACCGATCAGCATCAGCAGAACCAGAATCCCTTTAGAGAGAGACGGCCATTGGTCGAAATCCACCGTTGAGAAACCGGTCGTCGTAATGATCGATCCGACCTGAAAGGCTGCAGCCGTAATGGCGGCAAAGATGCTGCGGAAGGATCCCGCGATATTGAGCGTGATAACGATGACAGCACAGAGAATAATGGCAAAGTAAGCCCGCACTTCTTCAAGAGAGAGGGCTTTTTTGAATTCACGCAGGGTCAGAAAATAAAAAGCGTTGAAATTGACGCCGAATAAGATCATAAAGACCGTGACAAGCCATTGGATTGCGGACGAATAACCGGCGATGCTGTCGTTTTTGATGCCGAATCCGCCGGTACCCGCCGTGCCGAGCGCCGTGCAGATCGCGTCAAACAGCGGCATGCCGAACAGCAAAAGCAGAACCAGCATGATTACGGTCAAAAAAAGATAAATGCTGTAGAGGATCCGCGCCGTGTAACGGATTTTCGGAACCAGTTTGCCGACGGACGGCCCGGGGCTTTCCGCGCGCATCAGATTGATCGTGCCGCCACCTGTCAGCGGAATGACGGCCAGCAGAAAGACCAATACGCCCATGCCGCCGATCCAATGCGTAAAGCTGCGCCACAAAAGAGCTGTGTGGCTCATGGATTCAACATCCGTCAAAATCGAAGCGCCGGTTGTCGTAAAACCGGAAACGGTCTCAAACAGCGCATTTAAAAACGAAGGAATCTCACCCGTTAAAACAAAAGGAACCGACCCGACCACAGAAAGCAGGATCCATGAGAGCGCAGTGGTCACACAGCCTTCCCGAAGAAAGAAGGCGTGATTGTCGGGCTTGCGGAATGAAGCGAGAAAACCGATCCCCAGGGAAATTACCCCTGTTATCAAAAAAGGAAGCCCTTCCTGCTCACGGTAGAGCAGAGAGCACAGTACCGGAATCAACAGGAAGAAACCTTCCAGTTTAAATACGGTTCCCAAAACATAAATAATCATGGATCGATTCATGATACAGACCCCTTATACAAATGGCGCAAGCCGTCACGCCAGAATATCCAAAATATCCGAAAAGCCTTTGTGTGTCGTCACAACCATCACGGAATCCCCGACCTCGATCGTGTCATTGCCGAGCGGGAATAAAACCTTACCGTGCCGGTTGATGAATGTGATGATCAAATCGGGCTTCAGACGCAGCTCGCGGATTGGCGTGCCGGTCACGCGGGATTGCTCATCGACGGAGAATTCGATGCATTCCACCTGCTGGTCGTAAAGCTGGGAAAGCGTCACGATCTTGTTGCTCGCAAGGGATTCCCGTCGTGCGCGCGCATAAGCGATGATCGCCTCTGCTGTCAGATAACGGGGATAGATCACCGAGCCCAGATCAAGGGAGCGGATCACATCCTTGAACGAAAAACGGTTGACCTTGGTCACGACTTTGGCGGAGGACACCTGCTTGGCGTGCAGCGTGAGGATAATATTTTCCTCGTCCATGCCAGTCAGCGGTACGAATGCCTCTGTCGTTTCCAGCTCCTCTTCGTAGAGGAGGGATTCGTCCGTGCCGTCGCCGTGGATGATCAAAGCTTCCGGCAGAGCCTCGCTTAAAAATTCACAGCGTTTCATATCCCGTTCGATGATCTTCACCGAAATATGGTTTGCCAGTAAATTTTTCGCAAGATAATAAGCGGACCGTCCGCCGCCGACGATCAGGCAGTTTTTCACCGCGCCGGAGGCAATGCCTAAGTGTGACAGGCAGAGCCCGCTGGATTTGTACTCGCAGACAAACGCCACGATATCGCCTTCGCGGAACAGAAAATTACCGCTGGCAATGGCGACTTTATCATTTCGTTCAATGGCACAGAACAGCATCGGATCGGTGTGGGTCTGCGCATATTCCGCGACAGTCATGCCGATGAGCGGGCTGCCGTGCATCAGCTTGATCCGGACCAGTTGCGCCTGCCCGTGGGCAAACCGCGTCACCTCAAGCGCGCCCGGAAGCGTCAACAGACGGGAAATCTCCCGCGCCGCGGAAAGCTCCGGGTTGATGATCATTGCCAGCCCCAGCCGTTCACGCAGAAAGTTTGCTTCCACGCTGTAATCGGGTGTGCGGACCCGCGCGATCGTGGAGCAGTTACGCACCTGATTGGCAACCGTACAGCAGAGCAGGTTCAGCTCGTCCGACTCGGTCACGGCGATCAATAGATCGGCATCGTCAATCCCGGCATCCTGCTGGACATGGAACGAAGCGCCGTTGCCGACAATGCCCATGATGTCGTAGTAATCGGTCATCTCCTCGACACGGGAGGGATCCTGATCGATCAGCGTGATATCGTTGCCCTCTTTGGTGAGAACATCGACCAATGCGCTCCCCACCTTGCCGCTGCCGACGATAATACATTTCAGCGGCGGCTTGGAGCGGATATTGTGGTGGTTGAATCCAAACATTATATTGTACCGAAAATCCTGTCGCCGGCATCGCCTAAGCCCGGCAGAATGTATGCGTGGTCGTTGAGCTTTTCATCCAAATGTCCGATGTAGATCTGGATATCCGGATGGTCTGATTTTAATTTTTCCAATCCCTCCGGCGCGGCAATGATGCACATGAATTTGATCTTCTTTCCGCCGTGTTCCTTGATGAAAGTGATCGCTTCGGAAGCGGATCCGCCGGTTGCGAGCATCGGATCGAGAACCAGTATTGTCCGCTCATCGATCGGTGACGGAAGCTTGCAGTAATAATCGTGCGGCAGATGGGTCACCGGATCCCGGTAAAGACCGATATGTCCGACCTTGGCCGCGGGAACGAGATTCAAAATGCCCTCTGTCATCCCAAGCCCCGCGCGCAGAATCGGCACGATGGCGATCTTCCGGCCCGAAAGCATCGGCGTCATGCATTTCATCAACGGCGTCTCGACCTCGACATCTTCCGTCGGCAGGTCGCGCAGCGCTTCATATGCCTCAAGCATGGAAATCTCTTGTACAAGCGCGCGGAATTCGTTGGTGCCGGTATTTTTGTCGCGCAGCATAGAGATTTTGTGCTGGATCAGTGGATGGTTTACGAAAATTACATCGCCCATATTATCACCCCTTCGTATGAGAAAATTTTGTTTTTCTTCCATTATAGTGAACCAAATTTAGAAGTCAACAGCAGAAATGGATACGGATTATTCCCGCAAATGGAAGAAAAGTTGATTAAAAATCCATCAATAGGGTAGTTTTACGGGGAGGAAATGTGTATAATTTCGGGTGATGAACGATGATGCGCATGTTTTTGATCCATGCAAAAAAACGGGACTCCGTACTTTGCCGAAGTCCCGTGGGAGGAGAAAACGAAATAGCTGCATTACACAGCAATGTCGATATGTCTGGATATTTTTTTGGCAAGAGATGACAGCTCTTTGGCATAGTCAGAATCCTTGCCGATCAACTCCTTGTATTTGGAGGTCGAAATATTGTTGATGGCGGAGTTTTTCACACTCATATAGCCCTTGTCGTCAAAGGTGATGCCATAGTCCGACATCTTGTCCGCGTACTTTTCGGAGAGCTGCTTCATCTGCTTGGTCAGCTTGGAGATAGAAGCGTTTTGGCTGTCTGAGCCAGACTCTAATGTGTAATTGTAGGCGTCCGAAAAGGCTTTGACATTGTTGTAAAAGGTCGTCTTTTTGGTATCGTCATCGTCGGCGACATCGTCCATATCAAAATCCGCCAGCCGTGCGATCGCTTTGCGCAGAGCGGTGGAATCCGCCTGTGAAAGCTTGCTCGAAGACGCATTTTCCCGGTCGGCTTTTTTGATCACATCGGTGTTGCCCGTGTAGATCACTCGCAGGTAATGGTTGTTGGTCACCGAAAATGAGGACATCGTTCCGCTCCGTCGTCTGTGTGTTGGATACTGTCCGGCCGCTTCTTGGCAGATACCCGCAGGGCAAGCTTGTGACGCGCCGGCTGATATAGTTACATTTATTTCATTATAGTTATCGGCAGAAGGCGGGAGTTGCTTTAGGGGTTTTGGGGATTTTTGCGAAAAAACGATTATTTGTTGGGAGGAATGAAATGCGGCATGAAAAAATAATTGTCATTGATTTCGGTGGGCAGTACAACCAGCTTGTTGCCAGACGGGTGCGTGAATGCAATGTGTACTGTGAAATTTATTCCTACAAGACACCTTTGGAAGAGATTCTGGCGATGGAACCGAAAGGCATTATCCTGACGGGCGGTCCCAACAGTGTCTACGAAGAGGGAGCTGCGACCTGTGGAAAAGAGCTGTTTGAAACGGGAATACCGGTACTCGGATTATGTTATGGGGCGCAGCTGATGATGCATGTGCTTGGCGGAGAGGTTGCCCGTGCGGAGCATCGGGAATATGGAAAAACGGTTACCTATTTTAATAGAGAATCCGCGCTGTTTCGGGGGATTAAACAAGATGCTGCTTCGGTCGGTGCCGATAGGGATTTGGCGGAGCATGAGGGGGGAGGTGTGCCATCCAATTCCGCAGAAAATGGATCTGTGGCTGTTTTACCCAATGCTGCGGAGTTTGGGGCAGAAGCTGATCCATCTGATTACGCTGGGGCGACAATGATCGTATGGATGAGCCATTTTGATTATATTGCAAGGATGGCATCGGGATTTGCGTCCGTCGCGCATACGGCATCGACCCCTGTAGCTGCGGCAGAAAATACAGAAAAAAATTTATATGCGATCCAGTTCCACCCCGAAGTATTGCACACGGAATACGGATCACAGATTTTGGCAAATTTTGTGCGGGGCATTTGCGGCTGTGCCGGTGACTGGGAAATGGGCTCCTTCGTAGAAGAGCAGATCAGTTCGATCCGCAAGAAAGTCGGAAACGGCCGTGTGCTCTGTGCATTATCCGGCGGTGTGGATTCCTCTGTGGCGGCAGTGCTGTTGTCCAAAGCAATCGGCAAACAGCTGACCTGCGTGTTCGTCGATCACGGACTGCTGCGGAAAAACGAAGGCGATGAAGTAGAGGCGGTATTCGGTCCGGACGGACCGTATGAGCTGAATTTTATCCGTGTCAATGCGGCAGACCGTTTTTATGAAAAGCTGGCAGGCGTATCCGAGCCGGAGCAAAAGAGGAAAATCATCGGAGAAGAATTCATCCGGGTATTTGAAGAAGAGGCAAAAAAAATCGGTGCGGTGGACTATCTTGTGCAGGGCACGATTTATCCGGATGTCGTTGAAAGCGGGCTTGGCGGTGAATCTGCCGTTATCAAATCCCACCACAATGTCGGTGGACTGCCGGACTATGTGGATTTCAAAGAGATCATTGAGCCGTTGCGGAATCTGTTCAAAGATGAGGTGCGCAAAGTCGGGCTGACCTTGGGCATTCCCGAACGACTGGTTTTCCGTCAGCCGTTCCCGGGTCCGGGGCTTGGCATCCGCATTATCGGCGATGTCACCGCCGAAAAAGTGCGCATCGTCCAGGATGCAGATGCCATTTTCCGGGAAGAGGTGGAGAAGGCAGCAGGCGCGGAAACCGGCGGATGCAATTTTCAAGAACAACGAGTGGAAAATGCAGGCGAAGAAGCGGTTTTGGCAGAACATCCCCGTGCCCCGTGGATGCCGGACCAATATTTCGCCGCACTGACCAACATGCGTTCCGTCGGCGTGATGGGCGACGAGCGCACCTACGATTACGCAATTGCCCTGCGCGCCGTCAAGACAATCGACTTCATGACCGCCGAATCCGCCCAGATCCCCTGGGAAGTCCTGCAGACCGTTACCAGCCGCATCGTCAACGAAGTCCGCGGCATCAACCGCGTGCTCTACGACCTGACGGGTAAACCGCCCGGGACGATTGAGATGGAATAATTTTCAAAAGCTCGCAATGCCTTTAAAATGGGCACTTGCGAGCTTTTTCTTTTGCTTTCGCTACTAAAACGGTACTAAAAATCCGATTTTTACTATACAAGTCCGCTTTGTAATGTGTTCTACTGCGGCCACTGTATTTTCCATTCAAAGTATTCAGCGGGAGTAATCTCTCCCTTTTCCAATTCCATTTTTTTGTGATACCAGTCAGATAGGAAATCATTTACAAGCCCATATTCGAAAGTGACAGCCACAGGATTGCCGGAGATGCTGTAGTCATCTTCTTTGTAGGTGGTTTTTGGACGTTCCCGTCGTGAGGTAGGCTGCATTTCTGTCAACCGGATTAGATTACCAGAACCCTCATATTCGGGAAAGTGCCTGCCACGTCCATTTTCAGGTGTGGGGGATGACTCTTCTAGCCAGAACAGAGTCTCAATGATGTCCTTTGCGGCGCCCAAGCTGTAATCAGACAACGCTTTGTAGTTGCAGTTCAAGGCTTCGGCAATCCGTATGAGCATATCCTGTTTTGGAACTCTGACTCCGGATTCGTACTGAGCGATGCGGACAGACATGCTCTTGCCCTCGAAGCCGAGGGCGGCACCAAGTTCATCCATTGTCATATGTCGGAAGATGCGTATCTTTTTTATCCGTTCACCTGTAGTCATAGCTTTTGCCTTCCTTATCATATTTGTTGGGGAATAGATGTAGTCAGCATTTTCCTGAACTCGCAAGTAAAGCTTGCTCGGTTAGAAAGAGTATAGCATATCCATTTAAGAATGGAAAGATACTAAATAAAAAAGTTTAGAAAAAGTTATTGACAATCTAAACAAAGCGGTATAGTATATATGTCACAAACAAAAACTATACAAATATGTATAGAAGCGTAAACTAAGCCGTTTTGTCCGGAATGGGGAATACATACATTATTTTCAGGAAGGAGACCAGCTATGAAAAGTCAAGAATAAATTAGCAAGATTTTTTATTTTCGATATTGAGGTCAAAAAAGGGTAACTTTAATAAAGCTCCCTAGGGGTGCTTATTTTCAAGGATCTCGATATATAGGTAAACCTCTTAGTCGAGGTTAAAGTCTACGTCATCGGTCAGCATTTTCCAAATGACCCTGACAAGTTTGCCGGCACAGTGCCCAAGGGCGTTGTAGTGAGTCCGGCTTTCAGCCATCTTCTTGTCGTAGTACGATAGGCTCTCGGAATCTTGAGCCTGCTGACCAGATCCATCGGTCAGATGAACCTTGAAAAGTGAATATTATCCAGAATGGAAGAGATGTCTAAGGAAATGTGAGAAAATGACGCACTTTAATAGACCAAGCGTCAGAAATGGATTATAATGGTATTGCTTATTCAGTTAAGCGGCTTGCTCGAAAAGGTCTTTTAGGCGGGACGCTTTTGGCAAAGCCC
>JAFUYB010000102.1 GCA_017470735.1 Lachnospiraceae bacterium
CGACATAATATAAGTGCTTTACCGCTACGGAGGATAGTGCAACGCTGGGAAGCGACATGAGCGCCGTAGCGGGTTTGCGAGGGGCGATACCAATCGGTATCGTCTTTTTGTGAGGGACGAACTGTTCCGAGATCGGACTGGCCGCCGCAGGCGGCCAAATGATACCGATGGTTTTCGTCCCTGCGGAAACAAAAGCGATAAATCCCGGGGGTGCAGGGGGCAGAGCCCCCGCATCAAGTCACACTATCATCGGAGCTGCATTTTTCAACAGCTGCCTTGGGCGGCTTGATTCCCTTGATCGGATAGACACCCGTTGTGCAGTACTGGTAATACTCATCTGGAGAAAGGTACGCCAGATCCCAGATGTAGCGATCCTTGTTGTAGTAGCTCATCCAGTTGCTGATTACGACCTTGATCTCCTCGAAGGTGCTACATGCTTTGATCTTCGAATTAATCGAATCCTTCATGTGCCCGAAGAACGATTCCTGCGGTGCGTTGTCCCAGCAGTTTGCTCTACGGGACATGGACTGCCGCAGCTCCTTATCCTTCACCAACTCAATGTACTTGTAGCTGGTGTAATGGCAGCCCTGGTCCGAGTGCAACATGGTTGCGGAGGTGATCTCCTTCCCATGGTCCCTGACAAGGTTTTCCACTGTTTCAAGGACAAAGTCGACCTCCAGAGACTCGCTCAGCACCCATGCCAGAATCTGCTTCGTGAAAGCGTCCAGGATCGTGGACAGGTAACATTTTCCAGAATCCTTATACAGGATATAGGTGATGTCCGTCAGCAGCACCTTCCGTGGACCGTGTGCTTCAAACTGGCGCTCTACCAGATTCGGCGCGACATTGGATGTCTTCAGAGCCTTTGCCATTCGCCGGTAAGGATTTGCCTTGCGGATGGGGCAAATCAGACGATACTTTTTCATCAGGCGCCGGATTTTCTTCAGATTCATGTTTATCGGCGGATCCAGATGAAGCAGCCTCATCTTGATTCCCTTGGCTCCTTTATCGTAGCCACGGAATTGATACGCTTCCACAATCAGAAGAAAGTCCTTCCGATCAGCCTCCTCCCGTTCTTGCCGCTTTGCTTCATTCTTGAGATAACTGTAGTAACCGGAGCGCGATACGCAGGCTGTTTCACAGAGCCAGGAGAGGTTTAGCCGGTTGTTATCGCGCAGGGTCATCTCACGAATGATGGCATACTTGGCGTTCGCTGGGATGCTTAACATCCCTTGTCTCCCCGGGTCAAAGACACAATTTTTTTTAAGAACTCGATCTCCTGGTCTTTGTACTCGAGCTGCTGCTCCAGGTAGGATATCCGCTGTTCAGCCGTCATGTTCTTGGCGTAGAACTCATTGGATGTCGTCAGATCTCTGAATCCTTTGCCTCTCTTCACTTCCGCTTTCAGCATGCCCTTGAAACCTTCAACACGGGTCTTGCCCAGCATGTCCGGATTGATGCCGGCCTCCCGGAATATCTCCGCGGGCTTCATTCCTGCTTGCAGCTTCCCCCAGAACAGTTCCTTAAACGCCACATTAAAATGGATGATCGTCGGTGAGATGTCCATTACGTGGGGACTTGTTTTGAGGATTGCCATTTCTTCCTCGGTGAATTCTTTCCTGGCCATGTTCTTCCCTCCAATTCGCTAGTCTTATTGTATTACACAGCTGAATTGGAGGCAAACACTCTGTCCGAAAAACAGGGTTTATGAAACCAGATGTCCGACATACGGGGTTTCACAAGCTGCCTGTCCGATGAGCGGGGTTTTTCTCCTAGGAAACCATCTCAATCTCCTTTGTCCGAATCTTGGGGTTTTCTGAAAATCCAGTGTCCGAAGAAAGGGGATTTCCGAAACCGGGATGTCCGAACAGTGGGGGCTGTCAAAAACTCCAACTGTCCGAAATCCTGGGTACATTTTA
>JAFUYB010000047.1 GCA_017470735.1 Lachnospiraceae bacterium
AACCGCCGAACCTGACAGGGCATAGTAACCCCATCAAGTCCGACGGTTTTCCATCACGAATATAGTATTCAGTTTCAAGCGCCCCGCACCCGCAAGACGCAAAAAGGGCGCAGTTATCCCTCTGCTCTGCTCTGCTCTGCTCTGCTCTAAGGAGCGTAGTTCTATTCCGCATGGCTGTCAAGTCCCCTTGGTTGATTTTCTGATAAATTTTTAGACTGTGTTCATCGATCACAGTGCCCACGGTCTGGAATCCTCCGGATCGGAATCATCATCCAGGAAATTTTGGGCGTAGGTCGGTGTGAGGTCGTAGCGTCGGATGATACTCTCCTTGATTCGATCTTCCGAGATACCCATATATCGACCGTAGCTGATATCTTCCTTAATCTTCTCCGTCCTCTCAGATGCCATCTTCACATATTCCGGACTGAACATTGTCATCATGATTTTCTCCACCTCCGGTCTGTGTTCTTCCAAATATCTGACCAGGTAGCCTCTCTGGATACACAGGTCTATCGTCGTGGTCACGGCCTGCTGCTTTTCCTCCGGTGTGTTTGCTTTTAGTACGTTCTCGTCCCAGATTCTACAGAAGCCCATGTACTCTTCAATAATCCCGCCCTTGTACTCTCCGTGGATGATCCTGGCCTTGAATTCCGGCTTGTCCGGATCGCCGCCGAAGAATTCCTGGTTCAGGGAAAGAACATCCTTTTCGACCTTTTTCCTGCCGGTATAAATCACAAAGGCCTCAACGTCGGGCACATCCACCTTGACGGAACTGTGCAGATCGGCCTTCCTGATCTTCAGATAGCTCATGGCCGAATCAAAGTAGTAGTCCGCCAAACGGAAAATGATATTCACGCTCCATGTGGACTGTGCCTCAGCCAACACAATCAGCTTCCCTCTGGCCAGCAGGCCCAGGTCATTATAGGGATGGATCGTGAGCACGTTATCCATCGTGATCATTTCCAGGTCATCTTCCGTGATGGTGGTATCCTGCGGGAACAACTCTTTATAAAGCCGGAGCTGATACTCCTTGCGCATGAACAGATTGAGGAACACAGAATTCTTGGCCTGACGGTTCACGCGATCCTGCTTTATGACATCAAGCTCATGCTTATAAGCATCGCGCTCTTCCACAACATCCTTATAGGACTGTTTCTTCTCTGCCACTGTGTCCACCTCCCTCCGCTTCGTTCATCTGTTGGAGCACACGCTCCCAACACTTGTATCGGCACAATCCCGGAAAAGCCTGACCTCCGAGATGGCATAAGGATACGAATAGATTATACCAAAAATCCGGCTCGATTTCAACGAACTCCTTGGACAAGGCAAGTGTGAACAAAAATTGAAATTTTTAAAATGATTAAGATCACACATTTCCCAGATACACATGCTTAATACCTTGCGATTTTGCCGTATGCTGCAAATCCTTCATCAACGAAACCGGAGTCGGCATCAGCTGTGGCATACGGAAATTCGGAAATGCCCGCGTGATATGCAGCGGGATCATAGGATCAAGAGAGGCCAGCCAGGCTGCCTGCCCTGCCATATCTTCCACGGAGTCATTGAAGCCCGAAACGATCAGCGAGGTAATTTCAATATGGCAGTAATTGTGGGCAAGCTCAACCGTTTCCTTTACGGACGCAAAGCTTCCACCCAGCCTTTGGTAGATGGCGGTGGAAAATCCTTTGACATCGATATTCATTGCGTCAACATACGGCAGGAGCAGCCGCAGAATCTCCGGTTCTGCCGTGCCATTGCTCACGAGGACGATCGCCAGCGAATGGCTTTTGGCGAGTACGGCACAGTCAAGGATGTATTCGTAATTGATCAGCGGTTCGTTGTAGGTAAAGGCAATGCCGATATTGCCGTGCTGTTCTTTGAGGTCGAGCGCAATGGATACAAGCTGATCCGGAGAAAGCTCCCTGCAGGGCACATCATCGGTCTGTGAAATGCCGTGATTCTGGCAGAACGGACAGTGCAGGTTGCAGCCGAAGCTGCCGACCGACAGGATCGGGCTTCCCGGACGGAAGTGATAGAGCGGTTTCTTTTCGATCGGGTCGAGCGCGATAGAGGAAATCTTTCCGTAATCTAAAGAAACGCTTTCGCCATTCTGATTCTGCCGCGCGAGGCAGTTGCCGATCTGCCCTTCGTCAAGAACGCAGTGCCGGAAGCAAACCGGACAGGTGATTTTTTCGGTTGTGGTTTTCGTATCATTCATGTAGTCCAATATAGCATAAAATGCTTAAAAAACATACTCAGAAATAAGTTTTTGCGTAATCCCCGCCGGTATCATACGCTGCTATTCTTCATTCCATATTCTTTCTTTCCTTTCCAAAATCTTTTGCCCAGAATAACCGTGAATGGTAACCTGGGGTGTGCATCACACATATATTGCACGCATAAATCCTTGCACTATTCCTCTTTCTGCTCTATAATCTATTAAAAGAAAGAAGGTGCATCGAATGGCTGTGGCAACATCAAACACAAAAATAAACTTCACCATGAAAATGGACAAATCCACACGCGATGAATTTCATCAGCTCTGCGACACTATTGGTATCTCCATGTCTGCCGCGATCAACGCTCTGATGAAACAAGCAATCCGTCAGCAGGGCATGGCTTTTTCTGCTTTGGACGAAAATGGTTTTTTACCCGCCGAAGCTTCCGAACTGAAACGACGCCGCATTGACCTTGAATCCGGCCACTATGAATCGCACGAACTGATTGAGGTATAATCATGCGTAATCTTAATTGGCAAGGTAACGCATGGGATGAATATTTGTCCTTTCAATCGGACAAAACCGCTCTGCGCAAAATCAATACGAAGCAATGGGAATTTGCCTGAAACAACTTCGCAGGTTTGAACATCATGTCACCATAAACAGCATCAATCAATTATCATCAGGGAACATCTATGTATCAAAAAAAAGAAATCCAAAGAGCAGGATACCGGATACTGATCATCGACGATGACAAGATCTCCTGCAACCTGACTTCGGCGGTACTGCGGGAGCACGGCTTTAAAACAGACTCGGCGCAGTCCGGCGCCGACGGGATCCTTTTGGCAAAAGAAAAATCCCCGGATCTGATCCTGCTCGACAAACAGATGCCGCAGATGGACGGCTTTGAAACCAACACACGGCTCAAGCAAGATGCCCAGACTTCCGTGATCCCGGTCGTCTTTCTGACCGGAATGGACGACCACGAAAATGAGATCCGCTGCTTTGAAGAGGGCGCCGAAGATTTTATCCGCAAACCTTTTGTCCCGGAGGTCATGGTGCAGCGGCTGATGCGCATCATCGAACACACCGCGATGTTAAAAGACCTCGACTACATCGTTTCGGAGCGCACCAGTGAGCTGCGGGAAGAAGAAGCGAGCCGACGGCGGCTGTCTGACCAGATCATCTACGCGCTGGCCGGGGCAGTCGATGCCAAAGACGAATACACCAACGGACACTCACAGCGGGTCGCGGATTACGCGGTGCGCATTGCGGATCTGCTCGGCAAGGACGAAGACTACAAAGAAGAGCTGTACTACATGGGACTGCTCCATGACATCGGCAAGATCGGCATTCCGGATGACATCATCCACAAGGATTCCAAGCTGACCGATGAGGAATACGCCACGATCCGGCAGCATCCCGTGATCGGCGCCCACATCCTCGATACGATCGAGGAAATGCCGCATCTTGCGATCGGCGCCCATTACCATCACGAACGGTTTGACGGGCGGGGCTATCCCGACGGGCTCGAAGGCTACGAAATACCGGAGCAGGCACGCATCCTCGCTGTCGCTGATTCCTATGACGCGATGACCAGCACGCGGACTTACCACGATGTCAAGCCGCAGGACTACGCGCGGACGGAAATCAAAAACGGCAGCGGCACGCAGTTTGACCCGGTCATGGCCAATGCCATGCTCAAGCTGATCGATGAGGATGTTGATTTTGAGATGAAGGGAGAGGAATGAGATGATGCGCATTATTGATATTTTAAAAGAAAAAAAGACGACGCTTTCCTTTGAGGTATTCCCGCCAAAGACCTCCGCAGGCATGGAAACCGTGACAAAAGCGACCGAAGAAATCGCAAAGCTGCATCCTGATTTTATGTCCGTTACCTACGGCGCGGGCGGCGGTACCAGCGATTACACCGTGGATATTGCCAAGAATCTGCAGGACTCACTTGGCGTACCGATGCTCGCGCACCTGACCTGCGTTTCTTCCACCAAAGAGGATGTAAAAAAGCTGATCTCGCTGTATCAAAAAAAGGGCATCGAAAACATCATGGCTCTGCGCGGCGATATCCCTGAAGGCGGACGGCTGGCGCACGACTACGACCATGCGACCGAGCTGATCGGGGATATCCGTTCCCAAGGCGACTTCTGCCTCGGCGGAGCGTGCTATCCCGAGGGACATCCCGAAGCGGACAACCGGCGCGAAGATCTGATCTTTTTAAAGCAGAAAGTCGATATGGGGCTGGATTTTCTGACGACCCAGATGTTTTTCAACAACGATATGTTTTACAATTTCCTCTACCGCGCGCGGGACATCGGTATCCATGTGCCGATCATCGCGGGCATCATGCCGATCACCAATGCAAAGCAGATCAAACGGTCGATCGCTCTTTCCGGCGCGGAATTACCGGAACGCTTCCGGGCGATCATTGACCGCTTCGGATCGGATGATGCCGCCATGAAGCAGGCCGGGATCATTTACGCGACGGAGCAGATCGTCGATCTGTTAGCGCATGATGTGAACAATATTCATGTGTATTCGATGAACAAGCCTGATGTGGCGGAAGGGATTCAGAGGGCGCTGTCGAATATTCTATAGCTTTTGCGGACACAGAAATTCATACATGGTACACATTTCTGCTGTTTGCCTTAAACAAAAACAACAGTCATACACAAAAACTCCTGCAACCACCTTATAGGCCGCAGGAGTTTTCATTTCAACATTTTTATTATCGTATCGTCCGCAAACGGTTCAGGATGCTGTCGAGGACATCGTTGGGAACGATGCCGTCGTCGTACAGCCCGCCGAGCGTGCTCTCTGAACCGAGCAAAGCGGTCACATCGAGCCAGGTGCTCTTGCGGAATTCCTCGTCAAATATGGAAAATATACGCCGGTCCTGAAGCAGCTCGGAAAGCGGAATCTCTCTGTAATTCATATCATACCCTTGAAATGTAGTCCCCGGTCCTCGTGTCGATCTTGATCGTGTCGTCCTGATTGACAAACAGCGGTACATTGACCACCGCCCCGGTCTCAACTGTCGCCGGCTTGGTCGCTCCGGTCGCCGTATCTCCCTTGAAGCCCGGCTCCGTCTCGATGATCTGAAGCTCTACGGTCAACGGCGGCTCGATCGCGAATACGCTGCCTCTGTGGGAGCATACCTTGACCGTCTCATTTTCCTTGACAAACTTCAGCGAATCACCGATCTCATCCTTGCTCAGCGCAATCTGGTCATAGGTCTCGGCATCCATGAAGTGATACAGATCGCCGTCATTGTACAGATACTGCATATCCTTGCGGTCAATATGCGCATTCTCAAACTTCTCCGTCGGTCGGAAGCTCTTTTCAATCACGCCGCCGTTTTTAATATTTTTAAGCTTGGTGCGGACAAACGCCGCGCCCTTTCCCGGCTTAACATGCTGAAATTCCACGATCTGATATACATTGTCTTCCAATTCGATCGTCAGTCCGTTTTTAAAATCTCCGGCTGATACCATATTATTCCTCCTAGCTGTTGTTTCTTTCCTAAAAAATATCTTGTCTATTTTACACTATGGCAGAAGAAATTGCAAGTTTACCAGCCTCTTGACTTCAAACGGATTTTAAGGCATATATTATGCTATGAGAAAATATCAGATTGACAACAGACTTGACATAACCGAATATGAAATCATCCGAAGCAATGTTTCCCTGACTGAAACACTGACCATTGCGCTGATTGCCGATCTGCATGACAGACCCTATGAGAAAATATTGGCTTCTCTGAAAGAGCGCAGACCGGATCTCATTGCCATTGCCGGCGATCTGATCGACGGCTACACGGCAGACGGAATGGAAAACCGCTCTAAAAACGAACTGACGCGCATGCCGAAAAGCATGCTTGCGGACTCCGCATACGCTCTGCAGTTTTTGAAGGAATGCGCCGCTGTCTCACCCACATATTATGGCCTGGGGAACCACGAATGGCTGTTGTCTGACCGTGATTTTAAACTGATTCATCGTACCGGCGTCCACTTGCTCGACAACGCTTTTGCGGAATTTCCTTCATCCCGTTCCAACATCTGTAAGGCGTCCGGCAATACAGCTCCCGTCCTTTTACCGGACAAAAAAGACAGAATCCTGATCGGGGGGCTTACTTCCTCCGCAGTAATGCGTTATCGTGAATACATTCTGGAAAATCCAAAAATGGCAGGATATTATCCTCTGTTTCCGCCCCGCCCCTGGTGGCAGAAACGGCGGAACACGCACCCGCACCTTGATTATGCATGGCTCGATGAATTCGAACAGCAGGACGGATTTAAAATTCTTCTGTGCCATCATCCGGAATATTGGAAACGCAAAGATCCCGTATTATCAGAAATGGATTTCGGCCTCACCATGTCCGGTCACGCACACGGCGGGCAAATCCGCGTTTTGGGGCATGGCTTGTTTGCTCCGGGACAAGGCTTGCTTCCAAAATACACCGGCGGAAGCCACAATGGCCGCCACGGAACGCTGGTTGTCAGCCGGGGCTTAGCGAATACGGCTCCCTTCCCGCGATTTGGAAACCGCCCGGAATTGGTGTATATTAGACTCTCTTAGGAACTGTCTCATAATAGATTGAGCAATTATGACAATAGAAGTTCCTTAAAACGCAGCATAGCCAAAAAAGGAGAGGAATCAATCCATCTCCTTTTCTAACACCTTTTCTGCTCTTTTTACCTGATTATCTTTGGAATAATCATACTCCTTCGCATCTGTATCGCCCGTATATTTATATTTCAATTCAATATCCGGCTTGATACCTTTCTTGTGGATCGACTCTCCGCTCGGCGTGTAGTAGCCTGCGATCGTCAGCTTGACCGCGCTGCCGTCCGGCATCGGGAAAGTGGACTGCACGACGCCCTTGCCATAGGTCTTTTCCCCGATCAAAGTGCCATAATCAAAATCCCGTATCGCTCCGGCAAAAATCTCTGCCGAGCTCGCCGTATTTGCCGATGTCAATACTGCCATCGGATAGTCGATCTGGTGCTCTTCATCCGATGTGTAGGTCGTCTTTTCGCCTTTTTTATCAACCATATATACGGTCGTTCCTTCAGGCAGGATCTCGTCAAGGATGTCAGTCACCGAATTGACCATACCGCCCGGATTGGCGCGCAGATCAAAAATAATCGCCTTCAGCCCGTCTTTCTCCAGATCCGCCAAGGCTTCATCAAATTCTTCCTGCGTGTTGCTCGCGAATTCGGAAATCTCGATCAGACCAATGCCATTATCGAGCATCTTGTGCGACACTGACGGAATCGTGATCGAATCCCGTGTCACCGTCACGGTGTCTTCGCTGCCGTCCCGGCTGTAGGTCAGTTCGAGAGTCGTGCCTGCTTCTCCGCGGATCCGCTGCACGAACGCATCCAGATTTTCCTCAACTGCCAGATTGCCGTCTACAGAAATAATCTCATCCCCGGCACGCAGACCGGCATTTTGCGCCGGTGAATCATCATAGATCTTGGAAATCGTCACCTGCATCGTGTCTTTATCCTGCGAAAGCTGCGCTCCGATCCCGGCATAATTTCCGGTCGTACTGATCTGAAAATCCTCGTATTCTTTTTTCGTGTAATACTCAGAATACGGATCGTCAACTCCCTCGATCAGCCCCTTGTACAGGCCCTCCTGCAGCTCTTCGTCATCCACATTTTCGTAAAAATTTGACCGGATCAGAGTCGTCAGATAGGCGAGCTTGGTCTTTGTCCCGGCATCCAAGATGCCGCCGCCCATCATATGCGCAAACAGCGCAATGCCCACACTGAGCACAAGACCGCCAATGATCAGCGTTGCCAATACTCCGGTAAAAACGCCTTTTCCAAACCCCGACTTTTTCGGTGCTTCATACACCGGCGGCGTCACACCTCCGCCGGATGGCAGTATTTCTTCATTTGTGTCCATAATTTTCGTCCTTCCTCCATAGCCTTTTGGCCTGTCCGCCTTGGCTTATAGGTCTGTATTCATAAAAGCATCTGCTATTTTACTACTTTTAGGACAATAATACAAATCAAACATATCCATGAGGATTCACATAGTCCCCGCCAACGGTCACAGCGAAATGCAAATGCGGTCCCGTCGAATACCCCGTTGAACCGACCGCGGCGATCTTTTGTCCCTGGGAAACTTTTTGTCCGCTTGAAACATAAAGTGCCGAGGCATGCATATATACGGAGCAGACGAGCTGTCCATTGGCGTTCTTGCCGTGGCTGATGATCACCATATTGCCTGCCGATGACGAATAACACGCCGTCACGACTGTACCGCTCTGTGCCGCCACGATCGCCGAACCCGATGCCGCTCCGATGTCTATCCCCTTGTGATTGCTCGACGCTCCGGCAGTCGGCGCGGTACGGGGTCCGTACTCGCTGGTGATCCGATGGCTCGACGGGCATGGCCAGATAAAACCGGACGCGCTTGCAGAAGCGCTTTCCGTATAATCATCCTCATACTCGTAATCCTCGTCATCTTCGTATTCTTCATCATCATAGCCGTCTTCGTCATCTTCGCTGGCGCTCTCCGCGGCTGCCGCTTCTTCCTCCGCCTTCTTTCTGGCGGCTTCTTCTTCGGCTCTCTTTCTCGCAGCTTCCTCAGCGGCTTTGCGCCTTGCTTCCTCTTCCGCCGCCTGACGGGCGATCTCCGCCTGAATCGCCGCCAGCACTTCATTCTGCGCCGCGACTTCCTGCTCATACTCCTGCTGGATCTGCTCCGCCTCAGACAGCTCGCCGGAAATTTTTTGCACTTCCTCATTTTTGGCTTCCAGCAATACCGCCGTCGCCTGCTGCTGATCGGCAATCTGCGCTCTCGTCGTCTCCACCTGACCGTAGGCGTCTTTAAGCTCTGCCTGCCTTGCCGCGATCTCCTTCTGGTAACCGATATACGCTTCCATCATTTCCCGGTCGTAAGAATAAATCGATGAGACATATTCCACGGCTTTCAAAAATTCGCCAAAGCTGCCCGATGAGAAAATTAAATCGAGATTGCGTGAGCGGCCATTCTCATACATATAGCGGATACGCCCCTTCATCTGGGCATACTGCGCGTCCGCCGCGTCCTGCGCCTCCTTCAGACCGGCCTGCGAATCTGAAATCTGCCCGGACAGGTCAGAAAGCTTTCCTTCCAATTCATCCGACCGCTTGGACATGGCATCCAGTTCAGTCTCAAGCGCCTCGACCTTCTGCGCCGCGTCTTTTTTGGAACCGGAAAGCTCCTTCACGGTCTCCTGCGCTTCCTTCAGCGAGCTTTCCAGCTTCTGTTTTTTCTTCTGAGCGTCTTCCAGCGAAGATGCCGAAGCAGAAAAACAAAAGGACAGACCCATGCACACACATACTGCCACTGCGCCCATCCTCTTTTTCCATCTCCTGTATTTCATATTCACAGACCTCCTGAACAATGACTATAAAAAATGTACACACACCCATATAGTCTATCGGCAAACTTATATGAAAACTTAACAGAAAGTCTGCAAAAATATAAATAGCATTTATAAAATCCCGCATCCTCTGTTCAGAGAACGCGCAATCTCTAAACCTTTAAATGGCGTTTTAATGTAAACCGGCTTCCCACATATCCGATACCGACTCCAAGCAAAATTGAAACAGGGATCAAAAAGCGGAACACTTCATTCGCCGGAATGAATGACACCATGCTGTTTAATGCAATAAATCGGTCTGTCACATAACTCATGATCGCCTTGTAAAGGAAGTAAAGCAACACCAAAGGAATGATTGAACCGACCAGCCCGATCACCACGCCTTCCACGACGAACGGCGCACGGACAAAGCGGTCCGTCGCTCCGATCAGCTTCATGATCGCAATCTCTTTCTTTCGAACCGCGATACCTACCGTCACGGTATTGCTGATCAGAAAGACCGCCACAGCAATCAGAATGATGATCACGCCGATGGAAATATAGGTCAGCAGGGAATTGAAGTCCGTCAACGTCCGTGCCGCCACTTCAGACTGGTGCACCTCGCGCACGCCATCGAGCCCTTGCAGATATTCCACCAATTCATCCTGCTCCGCTACATCGGCAAGATAAATCTCATAATTCGCGGATTTCGCGAGAGGATTGTCCTCCTTGAAGCTTTCCGCAGCCTCTTCATTGCCCTCAAAATAGACATCCTTGAAATCCTCCCATGCCTGCTCCGCTGACACAAACTCGACCCGCGCCACTTCCTCACGGTCGCCGATCGCTTTGCCGATCTTTGTGATCTGCTCATCACTCGCATCTTCATCAAAAAAGACCGTCACAGCGACGCCTTCCTCCGCGTCGTGAACCATCTGATTGAAATTGCTGCCAATTGAATAAAACACGCCGAGCAGGAAAATACACGCAGTCATCGTCGCCACAGACGCAAGCGAGAACATTTTGTTGCGCCAGATATTGACAAAGCCCTGCCGCAGATTATAAAGAAACGTACTGATTGAAATCACCTCTGCCTTTCTTGTCTTCGACCACAACACCTTTATTGATCGTGATCACGCGCTTGTTCATCGCCCGCACGATGTCCATATTGTGCGTCACGACGACCACTGTCGTCCCTTTTTGATTGATCTCCTCGAGAAGCTTCATGATCTCCCATGCGTTAGTCGCGTCCAGATTTCCGGTCGGCTCGTCCGCCAGAAGGATCTTCGGCTCATTGATCAGTGCCCGGGCAATTGCCACCCTCTGCTGTTCACCTCCCGCCAACTGTCTGGGGAGAGAACGGTACTTTGCCGCCAGCCCGACCAGCGAGAGCATCAGCGGCACACGCTTTTTTATCCGGCTGCGGGGCGCCTCGACAACCCGCAGGGCAAAGGCGACATTTTCATAGACATTCCGGTCTTCCAGCAATCGGAAATTTTGGAACACCACGCCGACATTGCGCCGGAACTTCGGAATCTGCCTATGGGAGATCAGCCCAATATCCTTGCCGTTCACAAATACCCTGCCTTTCGTCGGCTCTATCTCTTTCAGGAGCAATTTGATAATTGTCGATTTTCCTGAGCCGGAATCGCCGACGATAAACACAAACTCACCGGGCAAAATATGCAGAGAAATATCGTTGACCGCATGGATACCCTCCTCGTATTTTTTTGTGACATGTTTTAGTTCTATCATGCTTTGATTTCTGTCCCTCCTCGCAAAATCAGAAACGAGCTGTATTTTCGTCTATGCTTAATACTCCAAATCTTCCATGTATTTCATGTACTCAACAACCATCAGCGCGATCTTGAATGTGATCGCGTCCTCAAACACCCGCAGATCCAGCCCCGTGCTCTTTTGCAGCTTGTCCAGCCGATACACCAATGTATTGCGGTGAATGTAAAGCTGCCGCGAAGTCTCGGAAACATTCAGGCTGTTCTCAAAGAACTTATTGATCGTCACAAGCGTCTCTTCATCGAATTCGTCCGGAGATTTCTTTTCAAAGATCTCCTGGATAAACATCTTGCACAGCGGGATCGGCAGCTGATAGATCAATCGTCCAATGCCGAGCACCGAGTAGGCGATCACCTGATGCTCCTTAAAGAAAATCTTGCCGACATCGAGCGCCATCGCCGCTTCCTTGTACGAACGCGACACATCCTTAAGCTCACTGACAACCGTGCCGTAGGACACTCTCACCTCGCCGCGTCGGTCGGAAAAAGCATCCACAATGACCTTGGCTGTCTTTTCCAGCTCCTCGTATGCGTTGTCGGAATCAATCTGCTTGACAACGATAATATTCCTCTCATCTACCGCTGTCACAAAATCCCGGCTGCGTCCGCCGAATACATTTTTCACGCGATCCAGCTCGTCACCGTCCGTCACCGAACCGCATTCGACGATCATCACGACCCGCTTTGCTTCAAGCTCCACATGGAGCTTTTTCGCGCGGTTGTATATGTCAACCAAAAGCAAGTTGTCCAAAAGTAAATTTTTGATAAAATTTTCCTTGTCGAATCGCTCTTTGTAGGCAACGACCAGCTCTTCAATCTGGAACGCCGCCATCTGCCCCAGCATCGCCGCCGTCTCGTCATCCCCTTTGACAAAGACCACGAATTCCAACTGCTTTTCATCGTAGACCTTGAAAAAATGGCATCCGTCCACCACCTGTGAATCCGCCGACGAATCAGCAAACTGCGCCGCGTCCTTTGTAAAGTCCCCCACTTCAGCAAAGGTAGACGCCAGCGAAATCCCATCCGTGTCTGTCACGGCAAAATCCGCCTTACTGATCTGTGCCAGCCCATCTACCGTCTTTTGTAGAATCTGGTTTGATATCATATTATCCCCCCTATATGACACACATTTATGATTTAGTGTAATACAATCTGTCAAAAAAGGGAAGTATTTTTTGTGAATTTTATATGAAAATGGCGCAGAAACACAGTGATTTCATAGGCAAAATGAAATATAAAATAAATGTAAATATAAAAACTCCGGCGAAATCGTGCCACGCCGGAGTTAAGTCGTCTTATTATTTATCTTTTAGAAAATACGGCGTACAGCCAGGATCTGACGGTAATTCGCATTCGTGTACTTGATGCCGTCACGCGCGTTGGACGCATTGACGATCATGCCGCCGCCCGCATAAATGCCTACATGACCGGAATAGCATACGATATCGCCCGGCTGCATCTCAGACGCGCTGACCCCATAGCCTACGCTGCGGTCTGCACTCGAAGAATGCGGAAGGCTGACTCCGAAGTGTGAATACACGCTCATCACGAAACCAGAGCAGTCAGCACCATTTGTCAGAGAAGTGCCGCCGTATACATACGGATTGCCGACGAACTGTGACGCAAAGCTGACAACCGCTGCTCCGTTGGAACCGCTCGGTGCGGAATACGACCTCTGCGGTGTCTGCGTCTGTGCAGCCGCGGACTGAACCGTCGTGTTAGACTGTGTACCGTTGGCATTGTAAGCCGGAACATTTGTCCTCACCCTGTCGGCATCGTTGTCGCCTGCCTGCTGCATAATCTGCTGAAGCTCTGCCGCTTCTCTTGCACGCTCTTCCTCAATCGTCTCGCCGTATGAGAACTCATCCGTAATCTCGACATAATCTGCCGAAACATAACCTTCGCCGTCCGCAACAGCTACCTTTACCCAGCCGTCTTCCGCTTTGGAATCATCAACGACCGTCAGATCGTCACCGCTCGGAACCATTGTAATTACATCCGCGTCTTTGGAGGTATCGGTACGGACATACAAGGAATCCGCATTGACCTTTGCTACGGTGCGGCATGCTTCTTTTACTGCCGCCTTGTCAGCAACCGCAAGATAATCCCCGTTGACATATCCTGTCACATTACCGGATGTCACCTTGTACCAGTCGCCCTTGACCTTCTCAACCTCAGCATAGTTGTTGGCGTAAAGCTTGCCGACAACTGCGGAATCCTGGTCAGCGGACTTGCGGACATTGACATAATCATTGACATCCGCGATCGCAACATTCTCAATCTCTTTCAGCTCAGCAGCCAGTCTCGCCTGCGCCTTGGCCTGTGCAGCGGCTTCACGCTCTGCCACAACCTCATCGGCTGTTGCAACGAGATCCGCCATGATCCGGTTCGCACCTGCTACCGTGCTATAGGAATGCTCCTGAACCGTCTGCTCGTCTGTGGATGCCATTGCCGTAGCACCTGCAACCGGTGCCGCGTCAGCAGTCATCCCGCTTGCGAGCATCATTGCTCCCGCCGCCAAGCTGTATGTAACTGCCGCTACCTTGTGATTGCGATTCATTGCGAAATAACCTCCAACTTATTTAAACCCTATTTTGATTTTGTTACAATTTTGTTAAGATTTGTTACTTCGCTATTATAACACGCTCAAAAAATATGTCAACTGAGTAATATTCGTTAAAACCGACAAAAAACCGCCCATTGGATTTGGGCGGTTTTGTGCAAAATATGACATAAATGTTACAACACCACAAGATGTATGGTCTGCCGATGTTGCTACCACAACTTTTGTTCCAAAAATTATTTTCTTCTATAATAAACTGACATTTTTATTTCATTTCATTCAAATATTTTTCAATGGATGTGATCGCGTTCGCTCCGTCCGCCACTGCCGTCACCACCTGCCGCAGCTGCTTGGTACGCACGTCTCCGGCCGCATAGATCCCGGCAATGGATGTCTCACATGTCTCATCCGCCACAACATAGCCTGCCTCGTTGCGGTCCGGCAGCCCTTTGATCCCGTCCACATTGGCATGAATCCCGACCGCCATAAATACGCCGTTCACCGGGAGTTCTGACTGTTCCTTGGATTTTACATTTTCAATCAGAAGCTTTTCGACTGCATCCGCTCCGGCCACTTCCTTCACAATTGTATCGTAGAGAATCTCGATATTCTCTATGGCTTTCACCTGATCCTGCAGCATCTTTGCCCCGCGGAACTCATCCCGCCGGTGGATCAGATAGACCTTTGCCGCGAACCGCGACAGAAAAATCGCGTCTCCGAGCGCCACATCACCGCCGCCAACTACGGCCACCGTACGTTTCCGGAAAAACGCGCCGTCACAAGTCGCGCAATATGACACGCCCATCCCGATATGCTCATCCTCGCCCGGCACGCCCAGTTTGCTGTGGTCCGCCCCGGTCGCGAGGATCACCGTCTTCGTCTCGATTTCTTCTTTATCTGTCACAACCGTCTTGCTGTCACCATTGTCAACGATCTCCGTCACACGGCCCAGCGCAAATTCACATTCAAACTTTTTCGCATGCTCTTCAAGCTTGTCCCCAAGCTCCATACCGCCGATGCCCGGCAGCCCCGGATAGTTGTCCACCTCCCAAGTCGTCGCGATCTGTCCGCCCCCGCTCGGCGCGTCCGACACCACGACCACATCGCGTCCCGCGCGCTTCCCGTAAATCGCCGCCGCAAGCCCCGCCGGACCGTTTCCTATTATCACGATGTCTTTCATAATACATTCCCCTTTCCTATTGTTTTTTACCACATACAACATCAAAATTAAAATTTGTCTCATGGCATTCAGCGTTAGCAGCCAACGAGACATATTTTTATTTTGATGTGTCCGCCCATAGAAATATCCATTATGGAAGCACCCCTCTTGATTTTCCATTATAATCATGCGATAATACAATTGCAACCAAAAATCAATCGTGCGCAATACAATTTTCCGCAGGCAAATTTCAAAAAATTTGCCCGGAGACGCACACAGGAAGGAGGCCAGACATGGATGTCAGCAGTATCGCTTCCTTGTCCATGTACATGGCGCAGTCGAAGGTCATGCAGGACATCGGCACTGCCGTCCTCGACATGGCATTAGACACCAACCAGATGCAGGGACAAAATGCAGCCTCTATACTCGAAAGCTCAGTCAACCCTGATATCGGGAGCAACATTGATCTTTTGGTATAGCAGGCAAAACCCCGATCCCGATGCTCCGTCTGTTTTGACATGGCACCGGTTTCGGGGTTTTCTTTTGGCATTTCCTGCATGCCTGCCGGTACGCCGCATCCAGCCAGCCGGCATCATTTTTCCGCGATCGCTTCCACCTCAAGAAGTACATCCTTGGGCAGGCGCGACACCTCAACGCAGCTCCGCGCCGGATACGGTTCAGGAAAATACTTCGCGTAAACCTCATTGATCGCCGCAAAGTCATCCATATTCGCGATAAATACCGTCGTCTTTAAGACCTTGTCCATCCCGCTGCCGGCATCCTCGAGCAGATTCCGTAAATTGGAAAATGCCTGCTCCGCCGCCTCGTTTACCGTGGTTTTGACTTCACCGGTCGCCGGATCGACCGGGATGATCCCCGATGTCAGAATCCGTTCTCCAAGATCGATCGCCTGGGAATACGGTCCGATCGCCTGCGGTGCCCTGTCCGTCGCTATTACCTTTTTCATCTGTGCTGCTCCTTTCGCCAACTCCTTTACCCTTGTTCCGTCATTTCAGCCGGCAATCCTGCTGCCGGTATTCTTATCCCAATGCGTCACCGTTATGGATCTTTCATCTCATAGTGCCCTGATCTTACCGCCCTCCAGCGAAATTTTCCTCTGCTTGTACAGCCGGCCTACCGCCCGCTTGAATGCGTTCTTCGACAGTCCGGTCTCACGGAAGATGACTTCTGCTCCGGCTTTTTCCGTAAAAGGCAGCACTCCCGCGTAAGACGCAATGACCTCCATCACCGTCTCCGCGTCGTCATCCATCTGCTCCCGGATTTTCTTCTTCGTCGTCAGATCGAGCTTACCGTCCTCCTTGACGCCGGTCACCCGCGCCCTGATCACATCCCCGATCCTGTGCTCCCGCAGATCCTCGTGCTTTGGCACCATCGCCGAATAGCGGTCATCCACTGCCACAAAGGTTCCGAAATCGTGGCCAAACTCGTAAATCCGGCCCTCGACTTCATCGCCGGCCTGGTAGGGCGAATCGCCGGTAAGCAGCGGATACAGCTTTTTCATGCTTGCCGCCAGCCGCCCGCTCTTGTCCTGATACAGCCGCACCAGCACCTCATCGCCCTCATGGATCCGCTCGGTCATCTCTTTATATGGAAGAAACAGATCCTTGGGAAGTCCCCAATCGAGGAATGCCCCGACCTTTGCCACCTCTTTCACGGCAAGCAGCCGCACCTGATCCAGGGTAATATACGGCTCCTCTGTCGTCGCCACCGGACGGTCTTCAGAGTCTCTGTATAAAAATACCCGCACCTCATCCCCTATGCTCAGACCGTCCGCCACATAACGCTTGGGCAGCAGCACCTTATCCTGCCCGCCGCGCTTCTTCGGATTCCGATGGTCTTCTGATCTCTCCTGCTCTTCCCAAACGGCGGCCCTCCGCCGTGCCAGATACACGCCGAAATCCGTCTGCTCAATGACCTCCAATGTTTGAAATTTTCCCAGCTCAAGCATAATGCCTTTCCTCTCATCTGTCTTTATCCCAGCACGAATTCCACGATGGCAAAAATCGCCCCGTCAATATCCTCCAGCAATACCTGTGTGACATCATCCTGCTCCGCAATCCGGATGCGGATCATATCCCCCAGCTGCGCGGCCTTGCGGTACTCCGTCCGGATGCCGAACACCTTTTTGTCCTTGGGCAGCACATCCCGCGCAAACTCGATGTAATAAGCATTGTTCATATGGCGGTTTGTATCCAGATGAACCGGCATCACTTCCACGCTGTGCTCCTGCGTAGTAAATGACTCCTGATCAAACAGCGCGACCTTGCGTCCGCCCCACTGTCCCGGAAGGTCTTCGCCAATGCCGTAATCACGGATGATCTCCTTGGGAATGCGTGCCGGACACCCCGCATTCAAATCCATCAGCACCCACAGCGACTTGGACTCCATCAGCCGCGTGCCGTCCGCATCGTCAATCGCGAAATTCCGATGCGCCAGAATCCCTTTAAACTCCTGCGCCCAGGTCGAGATCACAATCTCGTCACCGTACCGCGGCAGCGCATGGACATGAATCTGCCAATTCGTAATGAACCAGCCCAGCCCCCGCTCACTCAGATAGTCCAGTCCGTAACCGATGCTGTCTGAATGGAACGAGCTGCAGTCCTGCAGATAATTGATCATCGCAACGATCGTCAGATTCCCCTTTTGATCCACCTCACTGTAGCGCACCCGTGTTTTCATTTGATACACGAAATGCTTTTTGTCGTCGTACATACTTCACCCCGTATCCTTTTTGGACAGTTTCTACTCATACCGCAGCGCGTCGATCGGCTCCAGTTTTGCCGCGCGGTTCGCAGGGTAATACCCGAACGCTATGCCGGTCGCGACCGAAAACCCGACGGATATCAGGATCGCCGGAATCGACGGACGCACCGTCACGACCAGATAGCCCGCGACATCCGCCGCATACATCGACACCAGCGACGACGCCACATTTGACAGGATAACGCCGTTGAACAGCCCGATCGCGATTCCGATCACTCCGCCAAGCAGGCACAATATGATCGATTCCACGAGAAACTGCGCGCGGATATGGCTGTTCTTCGCTCCAAGCGCCTTGCGGACTCCGATTTCCCTCGTCCGCTCCATGACCGAGATCAGCATAATGTTCATCACGCCGACTCCGCCGACGATCAGCGAAATCCCCGCGATCACGGAAACGGCCAGTGTCAAGACCAAAAGCACATTGTTGATGATCCCCATCTGCGACGCCATATCCTGGCATTCAAAATGAAAATTCTCATTATCAGCATAATACATCTTGTCAAAGTAAGCAACCGTCTCATTTTTGACCGCAACCGCGTCCGCCTGCTCGCCCGCGACAATGTTAAAGAAATCAATGCCGTCCGTTTCGTCAAATCCCATCAGATCCCACACATAGGTAAACGGCAGCGCGACCACCGTCTGAATGTTCTTCTCCGGAATGCTCTTGTTGCTGCTCACATCATTGAACACCTTCGCCTCATAATGGTAAACGCCGACGATATAAGCGGTCACCGATCCATACTCTCCCGTCGGAAAAACGACCTTTTTGCCGATCGGATTTTCCTCAAGCCCCATTGCGTATTTCACAAACAAATCGGAAACGACACAGACCGGCGCCTTTTTTTCATTGTCCTCATCGCTAATGCTCCGCCCCGCGATCATCTTTACTTTATAGATATCGGTAAATCCCGCGCTCGCGCCTTTAAGCGACACATTCGATTTGCCGGCCTTAGTCTCATAGACCGCTGTCCCCATGTCCCGCTCAACGAAAACGGCCTTTACCCGGTCAGCGAACGCTTTCTTGTACGCAATGAGTTTGTCGTAGGTCAGCGCATCGTTTTCGGTCAGCTCGGGCATTTCCCAGGCGTCCCATTCCTCGTCAGTCTCGGGATAATATGGCTGCACCATGCCGTACATCAGATTGTTGCCCGCCAGCTCATTCATCGTGGACGCAATGGTCTTTTGCAGGGAATTCCCGATCGTCGTGATCGTAATGACCGAGCTGATCCCGATGATAATGCCGAGCATCGTCAGAAACGACCGCAGCTTGTTGACACGGATTGCCCGAAATGCCAGTCTTATATTTTCGATAAATGGCATAGCTTTCCTCTCCTGTCGCCTGTCCGTTCAGCCATCCACGATCTCGCCATCCGCTATCGTGATCATCCGCTCCGTTTCTCGCGCAAGCTCTCTGCTGTGCGTGATCAGCACGATCGTCTTTTTCTGCTTGTCGTGCAGCTCGTGAAAAATATCCATTACCATCCGTCCGGTCTTTGAGTCCAGCGCGCCTGTCGGCTCGTCCGCTAAAATGATTGCCGGATCGTTGATCATCGCGCGGGCGATCGCCACCCGCTGCTTCTGTCCGCCCGACAGCTCGTTGGGATTGTGGTCAGCCCGTTCGCCCATCCCGACCATCTCCAAAAGCTCCGTCGCCCGCCTCCTGCGTTCCCGCTTGCCGATACCCGCATAGAGCATCGGCAGCTCCACATTTTCTATTGCGGAAGTCCGCGAGATCAGGCAGAAATTCTGGAATACAAAGCCGATCTTGCGGTTGCGGATTTCCGACAATTCTTCATCGGAGAGACTGCCGACATCTTCTCCCTCAAGAAAATACTCGCCTTCGGTCGGCCGGTCTAGCGCGCCGATCATGTTCATCAGCGTCGACTTCCCCGAACCGGACTCTCCGACGATCGATACGAATTCGCCGTCTTCAACATCGAGGTCGATCCCATGCAATATCTCCAGTTCGTTCGGCTGTCCAATGTAATACCGCTTGACGATGTGGCGCATGCGGATCAGCGAACAATTATTAATTTTATTTTCTATTTTCCCTTCCGTTGTGCTACCATCCATTATATCTCTCTGTATATTTAAATTATTTTTTAATAGTGCTTGATTTCGGTGTCAGTTTGGCAATTTGAGAATTTTATGCTATTTGCATTTAATATCCTGTCCGACTTTATTCCGCATCCATCTCTGTCTCGATCGCGTCCCCGATATTGAGAATGGTAATCGCATCGCCCTCGGCGTAATCCTGCGGCTCCGCCAGCACCAGCAACCCTTCCTTGATGCCGTCCCCACTGACCGCCGTGTAATAATCATTCGACGCGCCCGTTTGAACCAAATATTTTTTCACGGTGTAATTTTCGCCGTCTCCGGTATCTTCCGCTGCCAGAATATACGCTGTGCCACCCTCATCGACGATACTGTCATAAGGCACGGCAAGCTCTTCATCCGCCTTTGACAGCGCAATCTCCGCTTTGACCGACATCCCCAAAAGCAGATCTCCCGGCTTGTCCATCGTAATGTCCGCCGAATACTTTGTCGCAGATGACCCGCTTCCCGCATCAGACGAACCGCCGCCCGATGCCGATGTGTTCTCTTCGGTCGTAAAATTGATCACGCGCGCGACCGTTCCCTTGAACTTCTCATCGGGAATCGCGTCCGTCGTCACCTTTGCTTTCATTCTTTCTTTTAACTTTAAGATGTCTTTTTCCTTGATCGCCACCGATACCTGCAGCTCTGTCGGATCGGAGATTACCATCAGCTTGCCATTCGCCCTGCCGCCCTCGGCGATATTCAAGGTCGTCACCGTCCCGGACTGGGCTGCTACGATCGTCGCGTCCGCAAGCTGCCGCCGCAATGTCGCAAGCTCCTTTGTCAATGACGCGTCCGTCGTGTCACGGATCGCGCTCTGATCAACAGTATCCTGCGCCGACTCTAAATTCTCCCGCATCGACTTGTCCAGTTCCCGCCGCGTATCCTTCTGTGTCTCCTGCTCCGATTTTAATGTTGTCCGCTTCGACTTCTGCGCCGACAGCCTGCTCCTCTGACGGCTCAGCCGGTCATTCAGCTTTGTCTGCCGTTTCTGCAGCTCCGAAAGCCTGCTGTTCGCGTCATCCAGATCATCCGTCACATCATCATAATCATCCGTTCCCGACTCATAATCCGACTGCTCCGAAGTCAAGATGCGGACATCATCCTCCAGATCGGAAATACGGTCCTCAACATCCTTTAATGTCGATTTCGTTTCTTCAATCTCTGCTTCCGTCTCCGTAATCTTGTCCTCGGTCAGCTCCAGCCGCCGCTCGGTTCTGTCTTCCTTTTCCTGCTCCGTTCCCAGCGAAGAAGCATTGTCCCCGACCGCCTCCGAAAGCTCTCTCTGCGCGATTCCTTGTGATAAAGCGTCCTGCGCCGCCGTCGAATTCGTCTGCTGCTCCAACGCCGCGATCTGCTCCGTGATTTCCTGCGTATCAAACACGCAAAGCACATCTCCCTTTTCCACATGGTCTCCCAATGCGACATTCAGCTGATTGCACTTACTCGTCAGATCCGTCGTCACATCCACCGAATGCTGGCTTTCCACCTTGCCATCCACATGAATCGTCTCCGACAGATCCTGCTTTTGAAGCTCAATCACCGTAGCTCCCCCATCCGACACATCCTGCCCCGCCGTTCCGTCGCCGCTTCCCGCTGCGCGCACACCAAAAATAATGACCGCTGCCGCGACAAACGCTATCGCTATCGTCCGCTTTTTATGCTCCGAAATATATTTTTTAATCCAACTTTTAATTTTCACGAAACACTCCAGTTCTAAGTAACTCCAAGCAAAATCAGTAAGTGAGGATACACACAGCAAACAGGCATGAATGCGGGAAATACATCCATATCCCTTAAAGGAAGCGGCGATGAAATCCATTCCTTACGAAAACACAATTTTTTAATGTGAGCGTCTCCTTTAGCGAACATTCCAAAAAATTGATGTTGCAGTTAGGAATTAGTTCATCAGAGCGGTCTGACTGCGGGATATGGATGTATTTCCCGCAGTCATGCCGTCCGCAGTCCGCACTATTCTTTACGGCTAATAACTTCCCGCAAAAATCGGTACACCCTCTCCACCGAAGAAACAGACATCCTCTCCTTCGGCGTATGGATATCAAAAATATCCGGACCAAATGAAACCGCATCCACCCCGGGCAGCTTTTCAGCAAAAATCCCGCACTCCAATCCCGCGTGGATCGCTTCCACCGTAAGCTCTTTTCCGGTCTGTTCCTTGTAGACCGCTTTCATCTTCTCTCGCAGCGGCGATTCCGCGACAAACTGCCATGCCGGGTATTCCGACCGGACCTCAACATTTGCGCCGTAGCCCTCTGCCAGAAAACGCATATCCTCCCGCAGTGCCTCATACGCCGATGAGACCGAACTGCGCAGCGCATAGGTCAGGGAAAATTCGTTATCCTCATGCTTCAATATTCCTAAATTCAATGAGGTCTCCACCAGTCCTTCGATCTGATCGCTCATCCGTATCACGCCATTCGGAAGCGACAGCATCAGGCAGATGATCTTTTTGGTATCCTCTGCTGTCAAAGCTCCCTCCGGCGTTCCATCGGTCTGCTCCACGGAAATCTTCAATCCCGGATCCGCCACGCCATATTCCGCGGCTATCTTTTCTGCCTCTTTGGCTACCAGGTCTTTCACATCCCCTGCTGCCGCGTCCTCCACGACGATCGTGGCATTCGCCTGCCACGGAATCGCATTGTCCTTTTCCCCGCCCGCAAACGCGGCCAGCCGTATGTCGGTCTTTTGGTCAAGCCTCCGGAGCACGCGCGCCATCACCATATCCGCATTCGCGCGCCCTTTGTGGATCTCAGCGCCTGAGTGACCGCCGAGCAGCCCATCGACCGTGATCGAAAGCTGCGTGCCTTCCGCCGCCTCCCGTTTTACGCCAAGCCGCACCACAAGCCGTCCGCCGCCCGCGCAGCTCGCGAGCACCGTGCCCTCTTCTTCTGAATCGATGTTTAAAAAACGGCGTCCTTTGCAGATCGAAAGGTCAATGTGGTGCGCCCCCTCCATCCCGGTTTCCTCTGAGGTCGTGCAGACAAACTCCAGCCGGGGCGCGGAAAATGTCTCATCCTCCAGCAATGCCAGCGCATACGCCACGGCAATCCCGTCGTCTCCGCCGAGCGTCGTGCCCTTCGCGGAAACAAGGTCTCTTTCCACCACGAGATCCAGGCCTTCCTTTTCCATATCTTTGCCACAGTCCGCTTCTTTTTCGCAGACCATATCCATATGCCCCTGGATGATGACCGGCGCCTCGTCTTCATAGCCCGCCGATGCCGGACGGATCATGATCACATTGTTCTTTTCATCCTGCCGCCACTGAAGCCCGTGGTCTTTCGCGAAACCGACCAGATAGTCGCTGATCGCTTTTTCGTGGTAGCTTGGACGGGGTATCCTGGCGATCTCTTCAAAATAGTAAAATACGCGTTCCGGTTGTAAACCTTCTAATACTCTATTTGCCATATGACCAACCTTTCCTGCTAATCTGCGCTTCGGTTTCTTCATCATGCTCAACCTTCGGAATCCTGCTATACAGCTCCGTCAGAGCCCGGATGCTCCTGGCGAGATCCTCCGACAGGAAATTCGGCGCAAGCCGCCACTGCCAGTTGCCTTCGTCCGTGCCCGGCGTGTTGATCCGTGCCTCTTTGCCTTTGCAGAGGTAATCCTGCAGCGGAATGATGCAAAGGTCAGCGACCGAACGGTAGGCTTCGCGGATGAAGTCCCATACAAACTGTCCGGGGTCTGAATTCATCGAGTTGATATAGCGTCTCGCGAAATCCCTCTCGCCGTCGTTGATCTCATCAAACCACGCCCTCGTCGGCGTATTGTCGTGCGTGCCGGTGTAGACGACGCAGTTTTGGATGTGGCGGTGATTGACATAATAGCTGTCCCAGCTCGTAAAGCCGTACTGCAGCACCTTCATCCCCGGAAAACCGGAATCCTTTAACAGCTTTTCATTCTCCGGCGTGTTGTTGCCGAGGTCTTCCGCAATAATAGAAAGCTTTCCGAGCTGTTTTTCCAATTCCGTAAACAGATCCATGCCCGGTCCCTTTTCCAAGGTGCCGTGCTCCGCGGTCTCGTCGCCATAAGGTATCGCATAGTAATCGCAGAACCCGTGGAAATGATCGATCCGGATCACATCGTAAAATTCATAATTTCGCCCGATCCGCTGTACCCACCAGCCATAGTGGTCCTTCTTCTGGCCCTCCCAGTCGTAGATCGGATTGCCCCAAAGCTGTCCGGTCGCCGAAAACGCATCTGGCGGGCAGCCTGCTACGACCTCGGGCACGAGATCCTTATCCATCTGAAACACCTCGGGATGCGACCACGCGTCCGCGCTGTCGAGCGACACATAAAACGGCAGATCCCCGATGATCTTGACCTGCTTCTCATTGGCGTATTTTTTCAGTTTCCGCCACTGCTTGTCAAATTCATACTGTTCAAACCGGATCAAAGCAATCTCATCCGCCAATTCCTTTTCGGCTTCTTTTAACGCGCTTTCCTTACGCTTTCTTAAGTCCTCATCCTCCCAGTCGATCCAGGATTTTCCGCCCTGCGCCTCCTTGATCGCCATATATAGGGCGTAATCTTCCAGCCAGAATTCCTCTTTTTTCAGGAACGCCTCGTACTCTTTTTTCTCGTCATCCCGTTCCCTGAAACGGTTAAATGCCAGGCGCAAGACTTCAAACCGGTTCTCATACAGCGCGCCGTAATCCACGCTCTCAGCATTGCCGCCCCAGTCGCGCCCGTTGCACTCGTCCCAGGTCAGAAGCCCTTCTTCGATCAGCGTCTCGGGCGAGATGAAATAAGGATTCCCCGCGAACGCCGAAAACGGCTGATACGGCGAGTTGCCAAAGCCCGTCGGTCCGACCGGCAGTATCTGCCAGAAGCCCTGCCCGCTTTTCTCCAAAAAATCCACAAACTCATACGCTTCCCTTGAAAAGCATCCGATCCCGAATTTGGACGGGAGCGAAAACACCGGAAACAGCATGCCACTTTCTCTCATTTGAACCTCTCCTTTACATGGATCGCCGCGGCCGCGTCACTGGTACGCAACCCCGGCAGGAAATAATACAAATAACTTTACAAATATAGCATACCTTCCGGCGTTTTTCCATATCTCATTTATTCCCGTATGTGTCAAGTACTCGTTGGCTCGTTCCCTTATTCTTATATCCAGTTGACTTACGGGATAGGACAAGCCTATGCCTGCATATTCAAGTATTCTTCGGACTGATAAATATCAGCCTGTGATTTTCTTCCCTTTGACC
>JAFUYB010000103.1 GCA_017470735.1 Lachnospiraceae bacterium
ATGGCCTTTGCTACATTTAACGAAATTGATTGCCGTTCATCGGGCGTCAGTTTGCTAAAGCGTTTTTGACTTTCCATAGTGCATTTACCTCATATAAACACACTATATCACACCAAAATAAAACTATCAATCTAAACGGCAATTATTTTCGTTAATCAGTATAACCATTGGTTCGCTATTATCATTCTTGTCAGTTTTAGCGGCATCACCGTTGCCATCGGATTCTTCATCTCCGCTATTCGTGCCAGTTCGGGAGCTATCCTTCTTCCTATAGCTCGCCGATGCCTCCGATACCTGCTTCGCATAGTTCATGAAATCATACAGGCCGTCCTTCACGGGAGCGGCATAGTGTACCTTGTCCTGCGCTTCCGCGCCAAGCACGACATAGACAGTCCTCTCGTCCGCCATCGCCTGCAGGACTTCCCATGTCATGATCTGGTCACGGAATCTTTGTATTGGTGATTTCGCGCCATCCTTCCCATAGGGGGTGGCAATCTCAGTGCTGTCGATCTCACGCAACTTGTCCGAATCCACCACCTGCTCCCCATCATACAAGAAATAGTTGAACGCATCTGCAAATCTTTTATTGCTTCGGAGATACTGCTTCTCCAAAGTATCCCTTAATCCCATCGGCTTATTCCTCCGACTAATCACTCCGACTAATTGTAAAAAATATATAATTGTACACAATCTCTCTTTATCTTTATCGGCATGGATTGTCAAAAGTTTATATTTGAATCTTACCATTTTTTGATGTGATCCGCAATGACAGAATAGCGAATGCCACGCCCCTTTATAAATCCCGTTTCATATCACAAGCATCAGATTATTCAACCCCAGCGCCGGGACATACCTCACATCCTTTGCCAATCCTATCACGATCCGGATTCCTATCCCGGACGCGGGATCCTCCGGGTTGTTTTTTCGATACCATTCCACGGGATCGAAGGGCTTTCCGTTGTCCTTGATCCGTACAACCTGCTTGTCCTTTCCGCACACGACGCGCACATCGACTCGTTTTTCTTTTCCGTCCGCAAAGCCGTATGTGATCGTGTTGGCGCAAAGCTCCTCAATAAACAGAGCTATCATAAAGCCGGTTCGGCGTTCTGCGTCCCTGTCCTCGAAAAAGAGCATCGCCCTGTTGGAAGCCTCCATGACGCCTTCCATATCGGAAGCGGACACCTCAAATACATCCTCCGGCCTTGCGCCAAAATCCTCTCCGAGCATGATCAAATCTTCCGCTTTCGGAGACAGACGCTTGTGTCTCTTGATCGCAGGCAGCGCAAAACAACAGGAAAATGTCAAAAATCCTGCTGCCACCAGGCCAATGCCTACCCCTTTGGCTCCGAACATGACCCCCGCCACCAATGCGCAGGCGACCGGAAAGACCGCTTCCCGCAACGCCACCAAAAGATAACTGAATCCCATGCGTCTTGTTCCCTGATACGCCCCGCTCAATGAATAACTGATTCCCATAAAGAAGTATTCCACCGCCATGCACCGGATAAAAAACGCCGCCAGCGACAGTTCGTCCCGGTTGTCCGTTTTCAGGAAAATGTTGCCCGCTTCGCTCGCAAACCCCAGCATGAAGAGCATTACCATTCCTAAAAGTGCCAAAACAAGTCCCATAGACCGGCCTAAAACGGCGATTATGCTTTCCCTGTCTTCCTCCCCGAAAAACAGGCTGCAGACCGTGGATGTGCTCATATAGAAGGCGATTGCCACGGCCAGTATCACGGCAAAAGCAGAATCTGCGGCGGAATACGCTGACACCTCGTTTTTGGAAGCGATAGACAAAAGAAACGCATTGAAGATCATAAGCCGCAATGCCGTGCTGCCGGACGCGATGGCGTTGGGCAAGCCATTTAAAAACACCTCTTTCAAATCCTCGATTTTCATTCCCGCAAAACGAAAACGCAGCACCCTGTCTTTTTTCAGAAAATGAGACGCCAACAGCAAGAACCCGACAATATTGCTGATGGACGACGCGAGCGCCATGCCGAACATGCCGCCATGAAAGACCGTGACATTCAAAAGGTCACATGCCGCGTCCACGATCAGCCCTGCCACGACCGCAACGACTCCGCGCGCACGGTCGTTGTCTATCATCAGAAGCCCGGGAAGGGCGATCGTCATCACAAAAAACGGCATGCCGATGCTAAAGCCCCTGAAATAGCCCGTGATCATCCGGACGATTCCCGCGTCTCCTGTTTTCCCTCCGAGAAGCGCGCCAAGCAAGGGAGCGCACAGGAACAGCCCGACTGAGAAAACGACTCCTATGAACACAAGGGCCGTCATGACAACGGCGAACACCTGATTCACCCGGTCAATCCTGGCCATGCCCATATACCGGGTGCAAACAATGCCAATCCCCACTCCGAAAATCGGCCCGATCAGTGAACAGATTCGAATGACCGGTTGGATCAGCCCCATAGATGCCACCGCGTCACTGCCCAAAAACTGCCCCGTGACGATGGCATCGACCATGATGCATGCGATTGAGGATACCATGCTCATGACATTGACCAGCAGCACGCTCCGAAACAATTGATCCGTCAGGGCATTATTTCTTTGCATTGAATAATTTCTGCTTCTCATAGTTCCGTAATATTCCATTTTTTCAGGAACGCCGCCTGTTCCTCTTTGGTATAGAAATAATCCACCCGCTCATTGTCGTCATAATAGAGCTTGACCCATCCCTTCGGAAAGCTGTACTTCTCTTTTAATTCTTTATAAATGAAGCTGATGTTCTTCTCCTCGGCATTGTTCGTGTGCAAAATCTTAAAGTCGTCCCGCCCAAGGAATTTTTGAATTTCCCCTTCCAAAGAGTTCAGATCCTCCAGGCGATACAAGAAGATTTCCACGCTGCCTTTACGATAAATCGTATATCCCTTTTCCTTGTCAAAAGGTTGCTCGAAAATGTCTATCCCCAGCTTGTTCTTGAATTCAACGTCATACCATCCGAAGCTGTAGCCATAGGCGCACACCCCGCCGTTTCCGAAATTCCGGGCAGTTTCCCAAAGGATTCCCATCATGTGCTCGATTCTGTTTTTGAAATCGCCTTTGCTGGCATCGTATTCAAAGAAACCGGCCTGCGTCTGGAAAAACGCGGACAGATCCCTCGCCAATGGCTCCCTCACCCCGGATAGGATCTTGACCTTTCCGGGATGCTCAAGAAGGGTCTTTATGATTTTATCTCCGGTGACGGAATGCAGATGTCTCGCAGGAATGCCGGCGGCAAGCAGGGAATCGTATATGCTGGTCGTTCCTACTTTGGCATTGCCGTAGGCGAGAACGGGATTCTTTTCTAATACTTCCTCGCAGTCTGTATCCCGCAGATCTACGTTGCCCATGTATTTTTGCGCAAAGGCAAAGATCTGTTGCCTTTCCTTGTCGATTTTTTCCATGAGCACCTGCTTTTTATTTTCCTCAAAAAGCTTCTCCCCCGAGGTAATCATGGCGTAGTTTAAAGCCCCCAGCGTGGCAAGGCGTATCTCCTGCCCGTTTTTCTCCCTGAGCGGACGAAGCGCTTCCTTCCATTCATCCAGCGCGTCATTGGGCAAAAAGATCCATGCGCCAGGAGAAAGGTCGTATTCCATGACAAGCGACGGTTCTTTTGCCGCATACACGGTCAGTCCGCTTCCATCCAGCCAGTCTTTCAGCTTTTGTGCCAGCGAACCCTCGCCGCACAATATCACGTCGTGTCCCTTTAAAATTTGAATTTCCTCAGCCAACAACAAATCTTCCATTTTCATCCCTCCTAAAATCAATCTACATATTTACCTGTAAGCGACTGTGCCGTAGGTCACATTCGCTATGAGAGCCGTCAGCGCATTTCCCTATGGGGTATGGAAGCGCTCCGGCATACATCTCTTTGAAAGCATTATTATAACAAATACAGAATTTATTCTCCATACTTTTGTCAATTGACGGATATGCTCTTTCGCATGCTATCCTATCTTCTCGAAATCTTCCACCGAATGCTTGCACAAAGGACAAAGGAAACCTTCCGGCAGTTCATCGCCAATATACTCATATCCACACACGCGGCAGCGCCATATCGTTTCCTTTTCGGAATTCTCTGACATCGCGGGCTTCGGCTTGATATGCTCCTGATAATAGCTGTAGGTTGCCGAAGGGGTGTCCTTTAACACTTTCATGTCTGAGGCATCTCCAATAAACAAAGAATGCGAGCCTAGATCTATGACCTGACGGATATTGACGGAAAAATACGCATTGGTGCCCATCTTGATATAGGGAATTTCATTTTTTGCGAAACCGCATCCCGTGAATCCCGCAAGCTTATTGACGTCTCGTCCCGACTGAAATCCGAAGTGTTGGAAGAGCTTGAACTCAGCCGCTTCGCTGATCACGGAAATATTGCACTTCATCGTACGAAGCAGCACATCATGGGTATAATTTGCTTTATTCAATAGAGTCGTTCCGTAAATCATTTTTCCAATGCTTCATAACGCTATATACACAAGGTGTTATGGACGAAAATTAATTGACACATAACCGCGCAAAGCTGTTGCACGTTCAATCTTAGACATAAAAACGACTTAAGAAAATGCGTGTCAAGTATTTGCGGAACAACCCTAATGAAACGGAAATGGTATTTGGATTTGACGCCACCTGAACGGCCGTGTTTGCGATGCAGCCATTCGCTTTCTTTCCTTCTTTCACCGTGATCACGAAAAGCCCGTATGACAACTTGTACATAGCTTTGGTATCCATCTGTTCCTCTTGTCGCATAATCTCCTCCTTTTAATCATATGAACAACCGCATAAAATGCGGTTATACTGATTAACGAAAATAACTGCCGTTTAGATTGATAGTTTTATTTTGGTGTGATATAGTGTGTTTATATGAGGTAAATGCACTATGGAAAGTCAAAAACGCTTTAGCAAACTGACGCCCGATGAACGGCAATCAATTTCGTTAAATGTAGCAAAGGCCAT
>JAFUYB010000004.1 GCA_017470735.1 Lachnospiraceae bacterium
TAAAATCGGCAAAAAGAAGCTTGTCCACGCCGGGAATCATATCCGTCACATCACGATTGACATAGGTCTGTATATATGAACTGTAAAACACATCCCGGTCACTGTATCTCCCGCTTCTGTGACCGGGCATTCCGCCATTCCAGATACGCTCATACATCTCCATGGGCGAGCACGGTGCCAGATGATCCTTCCGTATATTCAACTTGTCCGTCTGCAGGGAAAGAGGCTCAGACCAATGATCCCCATACATCTCCGCCTGGGACAATGCAGACATATGAACGATTGCTGTCCTTCCTGCCAACGATTCCTGCGCAAGATCCATAAGTCCAAACGACTGGGATCCTGTCAGCCAATAGGAACCGGGATTGGCTCCATTATCAATTCGGATCTTGATATAAGAAAACAGCTCCGGCGCATATTGAACCTCGTCAATCAGAACCGGTGCCGGATTTAATTCCAAAAACATATCCGGATCCGTCTTCGCAAGCTTTCTGTTTGCAGCATCATCCAGTGTGACCTTCTGCCGGTTGGTTCCCTCCATGAGATGCTCCAGCATGGTGGTTTTCCCGACCTGCCTCGGTCCCGTCAAAAGCAGGCAGCTGTATTCCCCGCTGATTTCCCGGATTTTCTTTTCCAATGTCCTTGTAATGTAAGCCATGTCCTTCCCTTTCGGCCAAAATACGATGCAATCTTATTATAGCCGAAAGCTGTCTCGCGGTCAATCAAAGAGCCGGATCTTCTCCACGAACCTCGCAATCACAAACCCGATCATCTTCCCGATGTCGCCGTATCCGTCGTCCATCATTTTCTGCGGATCGACAAGCAGGTTTCCCTCCGCGTCATAATCCATCGGATACGATTTCACCGTGATGTAAAACACTGCCGCGCAGCAGACTAAAAGCCCGGCAAGCAGCAGCATGTTTTCCTTTTCCGGATGCTCGTCCAGATACGCAAAAAGCTTCGCCGTACCTTACAGGCTCAACAGGGAAAGAAGGCATCCCACGCAGACATCCTGCGGCGTATGCACGCCGAGATAATTTCTGGAAAACATGAGCAGCGGTATGAACAGCGCGAAAAGCACGGAAAACGGGCGGAGCTTTTCATTCTTCCATGTATTGACCGCCATTCCTCCCGCGATCGGCGTTGCCGTAGTCGTGTGCCCGCTCGGAAAGGAATAGCCTGTCGCCGTCGTGATGGAGTCTCCCGCCGGTATGATGCGGCTGTCGCGGATCCACGGCCGGTACACGCACGCCGTCAGCTTGATCAGCGGCGTGAGCACCATGCAGAAATAATAGGCCGTGAGCGTATAAAGCCCGCCTCTTTTGTCGCGGTTCCAGTAATAAAAAACCGCAAACAGTATCAGATAATCCACCGCAAATGCGGACACCCATTCCATGAACGGGGTCAGCGCGTCGCCGGTATTGTTGCGCAATTCCTGCAGCATAAGCAAATATTGAATATCCATTTTTCTCCTCCTTGCATTTCCTTCAATAGGCGTTTGCGAAACGCCAGAAGCCGCGTAATTACGGCATTCTTTTTGTGACAAAATAAAACAACTCCTCACTGGTTCATGGTAAAATTGAGTTGTCCAAAAACAATCCTATGTCACAGAGAACAATCCCAAGTATGCCAACCAGAAGATCCGGCAGCTCAAGGCCTGGGCCAAATCCAAAGGTCTGGATTCCTATGATCCTTATAAAGCTGCTTATGGTTCTATGCCAACACATGCTTCTGCAGATCCGGAGATCAAGCAGCAGTACCTTAATGGTCACTTTTGTTATGCTTTCAAGGCCGGTGTCCTGACAAACGGACTTGGAATTATCCGCGCCATTGAGTTTTACGACAAGGACTACTTCACCTCTCACCCGGAAATCGAGCGATACAAGAAAACAGATGCACCGGATGAGGATAAATCGGTCGGTGACGCAAGGCTTCTGCTCCCGTTACTGAAAGATTTCTTCCGGAAGCATCCCCTGATTAATCCGAAAACGTTCCTTGGTGATGCCGCATTTGACAGCATAGAAATCTATAAATCCCTACTCTCCGGAGAGACCTTTGGCTGTAATCAGGATGGAACGGCCAGAATCTTTGAAAAGGCTTATATCCCGCTGCGGTCAGGGCTTAAGCTGACCAATCCGGATTACACAATCAACGCAGACGGAATCCCCTGCTGTCCCCATGATCCGACTCTTCCCATGAAACCAGAGGGGAATACTTCCCATTTACGCTGTGGCCTGCAGACATTTAAATTTGTCTGTCCCAAAATGAAATGGGAAACCGGATCAGATGGGAAAAGCCATCGTGTTTGCCAATGCGAAAACCCCTGCACGGATTCCGCATGTGGACGCATGGTCTACCTTTACCCGGAAAAGGATCTCCGTCGCTGTCCCGGTGTTGTCCGGGGAACAGAAGAATGGGAGTCAACCTATAAGATCCGCACATCTGTCGAGCGCTCCATCAATCACATCAAAGACAGTTTCTGCCTCGGAGACCGCAGGACACAGAACGCTAAAACCCTTCATGCCGACCTTCTGCTTGCCGGCATAACCCAGCTGATAACGGTGGTCGTGGCGGACAGGATCCACAAACCTGAATACTTCCGCTCGCTTAAGCGTCTCATCGCATAGGCTGCCGGAACTGAATACTGTAAGGGCTTATTAAAGTACGTCAATTTTCAAGGTTCAGGGCAGTTATCCGCAATAACTGCAGAATACCTGCCGGTAATGGTTCGATGAAATCCGGCATGGCCGGATTTCGACCTTGTTTTGTTCAGGATTGCGAACTCGCGGAGCGAGTTTCGCAATTACCTAATCCGCAGGTATTACGGACAACGGCTTATAATTGATTGATACTGCAACCCCTGTATGCCGGGCTAACTTGTCTGTTTTATAAGAATGCGGACACAGTTCGGCTCATCGTTTCCTCCATCAAAGCCGTATTCCAACTCCTTTGCCGTGTTTTTAAGCAAAGCAAGTGAAATTCCATTGTCCGCATCCTGTATGTCAAATGCTTCTCCCTTATAGGAAATAAGAACCTCACATTCCCCATTACCGGAGGAATACTCCACTTTTACCCGGATAAAAGGCTCATCGTATCTTGGAAGAAGAATCTGCTGCACCAGTTCTTCGATTGCCAGACGTATCCGATATTTCACCTCAGATGTCACGTCATTTTGCATGAGATACATGTCAAGCTCAGCACCAAAGCCGATAAAATCGTAATCCTTGCTGTCTATTACTTTCTCGAATACCTTGAGCTTCCTGATGAATCTCCGTGTGCGTTCTTTCTTCGGATGATCAAAGATTTCCTCAGGACTTCCTTCTTCGTATATCCCGCCCTCGTCCATATAAAAGACACGGTTTGAAATGGCTTTGGCAAAGTTCATCTCATGGGTGACGATCATCATGGTCTTTCCGGTTTTTGAAAGATCCCTGATGACCGCCTGCACCTCAGATACCATAGTGGGATCCAGCGCGCTTGTCGGCTCATCGAGAAGGATCACCTCCGGATCCATGGCAAGAGTCCTCGCTATGGCGACACGCTGCTTCTGCCCGCCTGAGAGCTCATCAGGATAGCTTAATGCTTTCTCGGCAAGTCCCACCCGCCTTAGAAGCTCCATACCCTTGTCGTAAGCCTCCTGCCTGTCCTTTTTCAGGATGTCCATGGGCGCAAGCATGAGATTCTCTATAACGGTCAGATGTCCGAAAAGGTTAAAGGACTGAAATACCATCCCCATCTTCTGTCGTATCCTTTTTACATCCGCACCCCTTGCCGTTATCTCCTCGCCATCCACGAAGATATGGCCCGACGTGGGCTTCTCTAAGAGATTGATACAGCGTATGAGCGTCGATTTGCCGGTTCCGGAGGGTCCGATCACTGAGATTACATCGCCGTCGCCTATCTTAACACTTACATCCTTTAGCGGAGTTACAATCTTATATTCCTTTTTCAGGTTCCTTATTTCAATCATCAGCCGCACCTCCCTGTCTGATTCCTTTCAGTATGTCCTCTCTTTTTCGCTTCCTGGGATTTATCGCAATCTCTATCCTTCCTACGATAAAGGTAAGAAGCCCGCCTAAGATGAAATATATGATGGCGACAGCAATCAGCGGGAAGAACGCTTCGTAGGTCCTGCCCCTTACGATGTCTCCCATTTTGGTCAGATCCTGCACGGCGATATATCCGACTACGGCAGTGGCCTTTACAAGCGATACCGCCTCACCCTTGTAGGAGGGCAAAAAATGCGGCAGCGCCTGAGGCAGGATGATCCTGAAAAACGTATGGGTACTCCCATAGCCAAGTGCCAGAGCCGCCTCTGTCTGCCCCTTGTCTACCGCCCCAACGCCCATTTTCAGCATCCCGAAGACACCGGATCCGAACACCAGCGTAAATGCTATTACCGCGACTATTGTCCCGCTTATCTGTGTCCGGCCGAAAATGATGTAATACAGTATCATGAGCAGCACCACGACCGGCATGCCCTGTATCAGCCACACGAAAAACCGGGATAATCTATCGGGTACATAGCCCCCGTTCCGGCACAGCATATAGATGATAAAACCGAGGGCTGTGCCAAACAGAATGGATAAAAATGTAATGATAAGGGTCGTACATATTCCCTCGATAAAAAGCTTGTATCTGTCTTCCCTGACAAAAGTTTTGTAAAAGCTCTCCTTCACGCCGTCAATAAATGAGTTGCCGTAGGCTTCAGTTTCCCCCGAGCGCACGATCAGCACATACAGCGCCTTCTGATATTCCACGAAGTCCATCGTTTCCTTGCGTTCGTCTGTTGTCACGATGGAGCCGCACCCGATATCAGTCTTTCCTGCACCGATGGAGGATAGCACCGCCGAGAAATCCATCGGCGAAAACTCCACATGCATATCTAACTCCTTTGCGATCAGAAGGATCGTCTCAATGTCAAGCCCTAAAAGCTCCCCGTCCTGTCCCACATAGCTCATGGGTTCCAATGCGTCACAGGCAGCGACCCTGACGGTTCCGTTATTCCCGGGCCAGTCCTGCGCAGGAACCGTCTTTATGCTGTCATCCGCACCTGTCCATTTCTTCCACAGGACCTCTTTTGTTTCTGAAGGAATATTGTCGTAAGCCTCCTGCCAGAGAGCGCACCTCTCATCCCCCTTTGCGAAGGCAAGTCCGAAGGCTGTTTCGCCTAGGCTTTCAGGAAAGACCGCAAGAGCCGGATCCTTATTCGCTGCAAGCTCCGCCACCGCGTTATTCATAAAGCCTGCATCCGTTTTCCCTGACTTGATCCCCAGCACCATATCCGGCATGGTCTGATAATAGGTAAACTCCTTTACATCGGATATCTTTGAGGATATCAGCTCTTCAAACGGTGCGCCGGTGAGCATGGAGATGGTTTTCCCGGAGAGCTCGGAAAAGTCTGTTATTTCCGGTCGGAAGTCACCCCCGGCAACAGTGCTATTGTTATTCTTCAATACCGCCATCAAGGTGCCACCAATGTAATAGGGCGCAGAGAAGTTGACGCTCTCCTTACGCTCCTCGGTAACGGTGATGCCTGCCGCGGCAAAGTCGACTTTGCCCGCCTGTACCGTGGGCAGGATGCCGTCAAAGTTCATGGTTTCGACCTTGAGCCCGTAGCCCTTGGCCTCGCAGAAACGGGCGGCCAAATCGATCTCAAAACCCACCACTTCATCGCCGCGAAAGTAATTCATCGGGGCATACGCACCCTCGGTGGCCATGGTCAACGTGCCGTTGGTTGAGGGATAACCGGCGTAATCCGGCAGGGTCTTGTCCGCCTCCGAGCCGGAAGTCCACTTAGCAACCACCCCGTCCAGTTCGCCGCTTGCCTTAATCTGAGCAAGCCACGCGTTGATTTCTCCGAGCAGCTTCTCTCCCGCTTCAGTCTTGGGCAGCACAAAGCCGAACTCAAAACTGTCCATGCGGTCGTCCAAAATCGCCAGTTTATCGTCCTCGGCAGCCATCAGCCTGAGCACCGGCTCGTCTCCGGGGAACCCGTCAATCTTGTGGGTTTCAAGCGCTGCCGCCATGTCTGCATAGGTGTTGAAATAGCTGATCTTTGCATCCGGCAATGCATCCAGCACAATCTCGTCAAAGGTCGTCCCGGTCTGCACACCTATCCTCATACCATTCATCTCGTCCAATGAGCGATAAACCCCATCAGGGGTATCACCTGCTTCATTTGCAAATACATGGGCAGTCGGTATGACTATCAAAAGCAGCATTACTATGACTGCAATAAAGCCTTTCAAATTATATTTCTTTATCATTATTCTATCCTCTCAATCGCTATTCCCTTTATCCCGTTCTCCTGTAGGACATCCCGCTGCGTACACCTCCTTTCTGAACGGTTATTGTCCCTTCTGTTTTTTCTTCATATAATTATATTCCATACTTTTTGATGCCATTCAAGTCCGCGATATCCCAGCTCGATGTGGGAAACCTTGTCATACACCGCTTCGACCATCCTATAGTCATCCATTTCCTGTAGTAGCGTCCAGCAGTCAAAAAGCTGCTTTATGATTTCAAGCTCCTTGTCTACGCCAAACGGAATCCCGGTCGTATGCGGAGCAAAGGCTGTAAGCTTATCTCCGAGGATGCAGTTCTTGTCAGGAAGGCTCATCATAAGATTCTCACCCTCACTCAAAAGGAGACGGCTTCTGATCGGACGCTCCGTCACCTTCAGGTACGGATTATCCTCAAACACAACATCCAACAGTATATTTATCTCCCTGCCGTTTCTTGGCGAAAGACGAAGTAGCATCTTCTACTTTACTCTCTTCAAGATATTTCAATAGTACATCCTGTCGGTTACGCCTGCGGGCATACCTCAGCATCCGCACTTTATCCAGAAGATACCGGCTTTGTACCTGTTCATAAACATCAGGCAATTCCGCTTTGCTGAAGGTTGCAGCTATCAGCTTATCAGCAGACATGTCAACAAGCATTTTCTCCAACATTATATAGTGAGGCTTATCCCTACGTATCGGTGCCTCTGATATCATATCCGTTACAATGACACTGTCTTTTGCCCAATACAGATGAAAATCCTTTTTGTCGGGTTTATACATGACATTCTGAATCCCCTGGTCCTGAAGGAACCGGAAAACATAGATGCTGCTTTCCCTCTCAATCTGTATGAAAACCGTATTCTGGGCAATCAGATGGTTTAAAAACTCGTTCATTAAAATTGTTTCAAAGACCGTAAACTGCACATAAGGATACTTTTCGGCAATAAGCCGTATCAATCGTTCGGCTGTGTCAGAATATACCGGCACATATTCATCCTTTGTGTCCGAAGATAGCGAATACGAATCATAGCCCAGTCTGGTTAATGCGCCATCACGGATCAATTTACTGATCGCCCAATGATATGTGCTTTCGGATAAGTCTGTTTTCAGCATTCTAAGTTCATCCATAAGCTCTTTATGGCAATATGTTTTTTTATCATCTATGCGGTCAATCACTTTTTCATACCATTGCATGATGTCATCTCCTTTGCATCATTCTCGCACATTGGCAATTATAATATGCTTTTGCCGATATTTAATATAGCACTCCTCCAAATGCCTGTCAACGCTCATCGGCAATTTATTATTTTTTTGCCGATATGCGAACAAAAAAATCGTGACCCTCAAAAGAGAACCACGGTTGTAAGTGAAGCTCGTATATATCTGTTTCACTAATGATATGACATCAGAAAGTATGTCGCCAAAATCCATTACCGTTATCATATATTGATCATCTCGAAATTTCACTCTTTAAAACGGCAGAACAGTTCCTTGTGATCACCGCCGACCACACAGTCATGGCAAAAAACACCACGGAGTGTTCCAGAATGTCAAACTTTTTAGCACAGTCGTGTATTTTTGACATAAAAACGATGCACACCCTTTTTAGCTTTCAGGAGTGTGCATCGCTTGAAAAGACACTGCTTCTTAAATCAGTGACAGAACCCTTTTGAATACCCGGAAAGACTTGAATCTCCCTTTATATGCGGCTCTCATTACTGAATTTATCCAAGGATCATACTGAGGATGGCAAAAAAGAACTTCCTGTCATAGCACTTCTCATTGACTGCCCTGACTATCCCCTAAAACTCCGTTTACAAAGAACAGTAATACGATAGCGTACCCGATACTGAAGAAGGTGGCAAGCGGAGTAGCGATCATGGAGATGCCGCTCTCATTTTTATTTCCCACGGCAGAGATGATTGACAATATGCCGTGGATGAAAAGCCATGCCGCAGCCATATAGAGCAGTATGTAATTGTTCATGATAGCCGCTCCGGGTATCGCGAATCCGGCGATGCCCATGATCAGGCTGAGTATCGCAAATACAAATTCCTTGTCATAGCGTTTTTCCTGTACTGCCCTGACGATACCGATAATACCCGCAAGAAAAAACAATACAATGATAAAATATCCGGCGCTCATAAAGATCATGAGAGGCGATGCCGCCATGGAAATGCCCCAATGATCATAAGAAAGCCCAATATCACGATAACAGTAAAAGTCGACATATATATTCCTCCTGTAACAGTTTTAACAAAATATGGTGTCAAATCCTGTGGTCTCAATGATCTCCTTCACCGAATCACTCACATTGATAAGGCTGAAATCGCTGTCTTCCGCCAATGCCTTTCTCATTATAAGGAGCACTCGCAATCCTGCCGAGGAAATATACTCCAGGTTCTTCATATCAACACATATGCCTGTAATATTCCCCTTGCCCTCTGCTTCTCTGTACAAGGCAAGCAGTCCCGGGGAGGATATCGTATCAAGTCTCCCTGTAAGCGACACTTTAAGGGTGCTGTCATTCAGCTCCAGATCTGCTTTGAAATTATCCTCTTCATGCACTAAATTATCGCTGCCGCCTGCTACGGGTGTCATTACCCAGAAGTTGACTTCTTCAAGCGAAGCCTGAACCTTATCACGAATATCTTGCGGGAGCTTCCGAGAACCTTTCGCAGATTCTCCGAATACTCGATCCAACGCTTTAAGGCTGTATCGATCTGTTCATCTGTCAGTTCTTCTGCCCCATTTATAAGAAAGCGTGTTTCGGCTGCTGCATCAGAAGTCTCTGTAATGGCAGTGGATTCAGTACCCAATGAAGCTTCTTTCCTGCCGCAGCCACTTAGGCACAGGATGAGCAGCAGAGACAGGGTCATCGCCAAAATTCTCTTTTTTGTCATATTTGCTTCTGATCATCAGATGCAGTAATATTTGGTCAGGAAATAGGTCCTCTCCCAATCCACGAGCTGTCTCTCGGATTCCTTCTCCGCGTGGATGTTGAACTCGTCGAAGATCATGACCTGCTTGTTCTCAAGGTCATAAAGCGGCCACTCCTTCGCCTTGCCGTCGGGTGACTCAGCCGCCGTGAGCGAGGGATTTCCGGTCTTGGCAAACTGCACCCACATCTTGCGCATGGTTTTGGAGAAGGTCTCGTCAAAGAGTCTCCCCGTGACGAAGGTCTCCTCCGGGTGGTTGAAGACGGTGGAGAGCTCAATGGCGTGACCGCTTCTCATGAGCGGCACGGAGGATTCGGGCGTGAAGAAATAGGTATAGGACTTGCCGCCCGCCATGGTCTGGTTCTCCGACAGGCGGAAGAGCGGGGCGATGAACACGATCTGGTCGAAAAGACGGCTGGTACTGGAATATTCGGGGCTGACGTCCTTTGCACGCTCGCAGAAGGCCGCGCACAGCGCCTTTTCCTCGTCCGTGAGCTGGCTGAGCTTTTTCTGCAGACGGTCGGCGGCCCAGGCGTTGTAGCCCTCCACGGTGAAGCCGTATATGAAATAGCCCACCTCATCCTTGGTACAGCCCTGCATTAAGTCCAGATCCTCCGCGGCGCCGTCCATGTAAGCCTGGTAGGGGTCAAGCGGCAGGATCCTGCCGTCCCGCTCCGCCCAGACGCGCAGGCCGAGCAGGGCACCCTCTGTCTTGACCAGGGTCTCAACATCGACCTTCTGTAAGTCGGCAACGGTCTTGCAACCGAGAGCCTCCATGACCTCGTTCGTGCAGGCAATGGATTCCTCAACGGAGCGCGTAAAGACGGGAGAGCCGCTCTCGGCGATGACGCGCTGAAAATACTTGTGGGAGCCCTTGATGAGCGGAAGCAAGGTCACGCTGCCGCCGCCGGCGGACTGGCCGAAGATCGTGACCTTTTCGGGGTCACCGCCGAAGAAGGCAATGTTCTCATGCAACCACTTGAGCGCCATCACCTGGTCCAGAAGTCCCAGGTTCTGCGCGTCCGGATAATCCTTGCCGTCCGGCAGGTGGGACAGGTGGAAGAAGCCGAAAATGTTCATCCTGTACTCGATGGAGACGAGGATGACATCGGGATTTTCCTTGACAAAATTGGTGCACTCCTCGCGGGGCTCGGCTGTTCCGCCGATTTCAAAGGCGCCGCCGTGGATCCAGACCATGACCGGCTTTTTCTCTGTGCTTTCGTCGTCGGCCTTCCATATGTTCAGATACAGGCAGCCCTCGCTCTGCGGGTAGAGGGAGCCGAGCTGGCTGACGCTCCCTTCCTGACGGGGGGCCTTTGCAAAGTAATATGCCTCATATACGCCGTCGTCCGGGACGATATCCACCGGCGCCTTCCAGCGGAGGTCTCCGACCGGCTGCTTCCCAACAAAGGGGATGCCCTTGAAGGCGACGACCTTCTCGTCCGTCTTTTTGCCAACGAAAGTGCCGTTTACGCACTTGACCGCGAGGGACTTGTCATACTGGCCGCCGGTGATGCGGTGGTTCTCGCCGTACAGTGCGTACATTCTTGCTCTTGCTTCCTCTATGTTCGCGTCCAAAATGCCCATATTTCCGTTTTTCTTACCTGATTGTTTCATTTTCATCTTCCCTTCTGTTTTTTCCTGCCTGACCACCTTGATTATTTTACGCAGGTGTATCAGCTTATTCAAGAGCTTCTGCAAAAGAGTTTGTGTCAAGTACTCGTTGCCCGTATCCCTTATTATTTTGCTTTTGTTGATAACTTCCTGCTTAAAATGGCGGGTGTATGGAAATCAATTTCGATACACCGGGTCCTTTAGAACCCTCTGCACCCGACTTAGCGTGC